>JAUWLF010000139.1 GCA_030613785.1 Chloroflexota bacterium
GCGTCAATTGCGTGCCGAGCGGCTCAGTACCAGGGGAGGACAACTCCATCCGCATTGAGTTCGGGGGCTGGACAGCTGGTGACTACCTCTGTAAGCGCTGGACAATTGACTCCCAGGTGTACCATCCGACCTACTGCCTCATTTGGACATCCCCGCCTCCCGCTAGTGACCCCGCTTACTACTTCCCCTGTGAGTCTGGAGCGATGGCGCGGGATGTGTCCTTCTTGGCAGACGAGTTCAGGCCTGCCAATACCATAGACAGTTATCTCGGTAGGCACACCATAACGTTTTGGCAGGAGAATCCGCCTGGCACGAAGGTTGACGAGGCCAGGGTCTCATTCCTGGTAGCAGAGGACTGCGCTGCGGCGATGTTCGTCCCCGAACCAGGGGCGATTCTGCTCCTGGGCAGCGGTCTCGCTGGCTTGGCAGGCTACGCCGGGCTGCGCCTGCGGAAACGGTAGAGGTAGGGGCAGGTCCGAAACCTGCCTAGCAAACGCGCTCGTTCAAACCTCCCGAAGGGTTCTGAAAGCTTCGGGAGGTTGTTTTTGGTTCAGTGCCGTCGTTCGCAGCACGCAGCTCTTGATAAAGGTCCACAGAGTGGGTATACTCGACACACCAATCAAGCGACTGGAAGATGCCGCACATACGCCACGTCGCGCGTCTAAGTCTCCCAAGGGAGGAGGTTCAAGGAGTGAAAGACCGAAAGCTGCTCATGATCCCTGGCCCCATCGAGTTCACCCCGGAAGTCCTACAAGCCATGGGTATGCCCACCACCAGCCACGTGGCCCCAGATTTCATCGAGGCCTTCGGCAGGGCGCTGGAGCGGCTCCGTCAGGTTTTCCTTTGCCCCCACGGGCAGCCCTTCGTCGTCGCTGGCTCGGGAACCCTGGCCATGGACATCGCCGCCGCCAATCTAGTCGAGGCGGGAGAGAAGGCCCTGGTCGTGAACTCGGGCTACTTCTCCGACCGCATGGGCGACATCCTGGAGCGGTACGGCGCGACTGTGACCCACGTGCGGGCACCAGCGGTCGGCGACGTGCCGCCCCTGGAGGAGGTGGAGTCCGTTCTGAAAGAAGGCGGCTACAAAGTGATGACCCTCACCCATGTGGACACCTCCACCGCCGTAGTCGTGGACGCGCAGGCTTTGGCCGCATTGGGACGCCAGTACGGCGCGCTGGTCGTGCTGGACGGCGTGTGCTCGGTGGCTGGCGAGGAGATGCGACAGGAGGAGTGGAACATCGATCTGGCCTTCACCGCCTCCCAGAAGGCCATCGGAGTGCCGCCAGGACTGGCCCTGGTGCTGGCCGGGCCGCGGGCGATGGACGCCTTCGACGAGCGGAGGGCGCCGGTGGGCAATTACTACGCCGATTGGGCCAACTGGCTGCCCATCATGGAGGCTTACGAAGCCCGACGACCTAGCTACTTCGGCACGCCGGCGGTGAACCTCATCCGGGCCCTCAACGTCAGCCTGGGCCAGATTCTGGAGGAGGGGATGGAGGCGCGGTTTGTCCGACACTGGCGGATGAGTGAAGCCTTCAAGGCCGCGATAACTGCCTTGGGCTTGGGGCAGGTGCCGGTGAGCACCGACCTGGCGGCCACCACCCTCACCGCCCCCTATTACCCCGATGGAGTCGACGCCACTCTCCTGAAGCACATCAAGGAGGCGGGGGTCGTGGTGGCCGGAGGCCTGCATCCAGAGATCAGAGACAAGTACTTCCGCGTCGGACACATGGGTGCGGTGAGCGAGTCAGACATCGTGGTCAGTGTAGGAGCCATCGAAAGCGGGCTGGCCAAGGTAGGATACAAGTTCCAAATCGGAACAGGCCTGGCCGCTGCGCAGGAGATCCTCACGCCATAACGGATGGCTCGGTGGCAGAGGCGGTGATGACCGGCTGCTGCGTCAGGCGCGGTATTCCACTGGCACGGAGACAATAACTGACATGAACGAAGCTACGATTTCATTGAGAGGGGTCTTTCCCCCCATCCCTACGCCCTTCGACGCGGAGGGCAACGTGGCTCACCAAGCCCTGGCGGAGAACATCGAACGTTGGAACCAGTACGATCTGGCAGGATACGTGGTCTTGGGCTCCAATGGCGAGGCGGTCTATCTCACTGAGGAAGAGAAGGTGCGCGTCTGGGAAACAGCCCGCAAAGCGATTCCCTCCGACAAGCTGATGATCGCCGGGACCGGCTGTGAATCCACCCGCCAGACTATTGCCCTGACCCGCCGGGCCGCCGAGTTGGGCGCTGACGCGGCCCTGGTGCTCACACCGCACTACTACAGCGGCAAGATGACGCCTGACAGCCTGGTCCACCACTACGAGGCGGTGGCCGAGGCCTCGCCCATCCCGGTCATGCTCTACAACGTGCCCAAGTTCACTCGAGTGGACATGGACGCACCCACCATCGCTCGCAGCGCCCAGCATGTCAACGTCGTTGGCATCAAGGACAGCAGTGGCAACGTAGCCAAACTGGCCGACCTTGTGCGCCTGACCGATCCGGAGTTCCAGGTGCTGGCAGGAACAGGCGGGGTCTTCTTCGCCGGGCTGACGCTGGGCGCAGTGGGAGGTATACTGGCCCTGGCCAATGTCGCTCCCCAGGAGTGTGTGGACATCTATCGCCTGTTCCAAAAGGGGCAGTGGGACGAGGCCGCGGAGCTCCAGCGCCGGATGCTTCCGGTGAACGCGGCGGTCACAGGCGGCTTTGGCATCGCTGGCCTCAAGGCAGCTCTGGACATGTTGGGGTACTGCGGCGGGCCTGTGCGTCCGCCTCTGCTGGACCTCACCGCAGCCGAGCGAGAGACCCTGCGTGAGATTCTGGCCGAGGGAGGCCTGCTATGATATCCTTCGACTTTCCGTGTCGCCCCTCGTTCATATGCCCGATGCCTCCAAGCGCGCACTAGCCTCTTGACCCGTGGAGAGGTCTGGCCCACGCTCATCCGCCAGGACCAGACCTCAAATGGGCCCTCGCACCTCAGACCGTGTGGACGCTGCCCTGTCATGTGTGCGTAGATAGTGCCACTCACCCACTTATGCGCCGAGTTCCACCACTTGTCGAACATTCTATCCCGACTTGACAGACAACCTCGTAAGAGGTATAATTTCTGCCAATTCTATAGACTTAGGCCAATATTGTGAGACTTGGGACCAAGACCTGTTACGCTGCAAGAGCTATGTTGGATTTGGCGCTGAACTATGAAAAGGGAGTAGTCAGCGTCCGGGAGATATCCGCCCGTCAGCAGATTTCCCGTAAGTATCTGGAGAATCTGCTGGCCACGCTTCGTGCCGCAGGCTTGGTGAGGAGTGTTCGCGGGGCGCGGGGTGGGCATACACTGACAAGGCAACCGGATCAGATCAACCTGCGACAGATATACAGCGCTTTCGAGGGGAAGGAGGGTTTTGTAGAGTGTACAACCAGCCCCGAAATCTGCGACAGGATAGACGAGTGCGTGACCCAGGACATCTGGGCTCAGATGTACGCCACGTGCATGGAGTTGCTAGAGTCCACCACGCTTGAAGACTTGGCCCGTCGTGCCAGGAAGAAGCAGGGAGCCTCGGCAACGACGTGATGAATTGCCCCTTTGATGCTAACCTAGTGTTCGGCCCGACACAGAACCCGCCGGACTCGCGGCAATCAGCGAATTGCAGAGGGGATTAGGGATGGAGGAGCCCGCCAAGATTCGTGACGAGATGGGAGGCCATATGGGAAAGGAATTACGATGCAGCGACGTCGGTTTCGACTGCGGTTTTGTGGTCCGCGCCGATACCGAGGAGGAGTTGATGAAGAAGGTTGCTGAGCATGCCAAGGAAGTGCACGACATGAAGGAAGTCTCTGAAGAGGTCGTTGCCAAGGTCACGGCCGCCATAAGGGAAGTGTAGCCTTCGTACAGCGCCCACCGGTCCACGCCCGCGACTCTAGGAGCGGGTTCCTTCACCTAGACCGCTGCACGATCCTCTGTAGCAAGGAGATGGGGCAGGAGACAGAATGAAGACGGGGGAGCACAAGAGGGCACCAGCAAAACAACCGTGTCTGAGACTCGAAGGAGGAGGGACAAGTGCAGCCGACTACATCAGGTGATGTCCTCGAACTGATGGAATCATACATCGCCTCGGCGGCCCTCGGTGCAGCGATGGAACTGGGGCTCTTTTGGCTCCTGGCGGAGCAGCCAAGAGATGCAGCAGGCGTGGGAGAAGCGCTGGGGATCCCGGAGAAGCGCTGTGAGCACTGGCTGGAGCTCTTGAGCAGCATGGGTCTCCTAGAGGAACTCGCCAAAGCCTACGCACCGTCCTCCAGCGCACGAACTGCCATCCTGGAGGCCTACAGTCAGGACACCTGGGCACTCCTGGCGCAGGAGGCACGCGAGCAGTTTCCGGCCTTTCACGACCTGGCTCTTCGCATCCGCGAGCCAGACTCGACGTGGGCACCTCAAGAACCGACGCTGCCAGACTATGTTACCCGGATGGGGGAAAGACCCGCGCGGGCCCGCCGTTTTACGCGCATGCTCTACGAAATCAAACAACCCGTGGCAGATGAGCTGGCCAACTCCCTGGATATGACTGGGGTAGAACGACTGATGGACCTGGGAGGTGGCTCAGGAGTTATGTCGCTGGCTTTACTTCATCGACACCCTCGACTTGCTGCCACAGTGGTGGATGTCGCCAACGTCTGCAAGGCTGGGCACGAGATCGCTGTGGAAAACTCGATGGAGGAGCGCCTTGCCTTTCATGAGGCCGATTTTCTTCGAGACGAACTGCCGCGCGGGTTTGACATGGTGCTGGAATGCGACGTCGGCATCTATGGTGAAGCGCTATTCCGTAGATTGGGCGCCCCCTTGAATCCTGATGGTCGCTTAGTGATCGTGGATTGGTTCGCACGAGCAGAACACGTAGCACAACCGTCACTGCTGTATCGTGCGTTTCTGGCTTCGTTGGGAATCGGAGACTTCACCATCCATACCGTGGTCGAGATCCAAACCATGCTGACGCAAGCCGGTTTTCAGCTTCTCTCTGAAAGCGCCCTGCCCAGCGGTTGGATCGTCATCGAGGCCCGTACGTAACGATATCACGATCTCTGGCAGTTCAGATTCTGCGTGACCCGGGACATCTGGGCTCAGATGTATGCCACATGCATGGAGGTTCTAGAGTCCACCACGCTTGAAGACTTGGCCCGTCGTCCCAGGACAAAGCAGGGAGTCTCGGCAACGACCTGATGTGTCAAATCTAGTGGTTTCGTGTCGTGGGAGGCCTGACTTGCGACACCAGGACCACAATTGCCGAGCACCCACCGGCTCGGTTTTGGAGGAGATTCCCTGAGGCAGGAGGACCGTCAGTAAGAGGTTTCGCCTAGAGCCAGCCGACTGCGAAGGTAGACTGTTCGACCTAGCTGACCGGCAACCCGGTTGGAGAGTCTCTGGGAGGAAGGAGGTGCCTATGAAACTGACCAGGTAGAACCGCCGTTTCTGGACACATAGAATCGTTGGGACCTTTTATGGGTGAAGGACGTTGCCTGTGGTTCCCCTCCCTCGATGGGAGGGGCCAGGCGAGGGTGATTTGAGTGATTGACTCACAAAGCCTCTGTTCACCCCCTCCTCAATCCTCCCCCGTCAAGGGGGAGGAAACCTGCCTGCAACCGCCCCTATCACTGTTCCCGACTTCCACGTGCTCCCGCACCATCTTGGTCGCCTGTGGTTGACACGCACATTCGGCATGCCATGCATCATGCCAAGCAAGGAGGAAGAAGTGAAGAAGCATGTTCTTCTCACTCTCATCGTGATGGTTCCGTTGGTCAGCGCCTGCTGTGGACTCCCGGACCTAAGCGGCCTCATCCCAGCGTCAGGTGATGTGATCCAAGGCTCAGGCACGCTGGTGACAGAGGAGTTTGACCTCTCGGGGTTCGACATGGTTGACGTCAGCCATGCCGCCAGGGTGACCATCAGCCAGGGCGACACCTTCAGCGTGGTGGTCAGCATTGACGACAACGTGCTAGAGTACCTTCAGGTTGAGAAGCAAGGCAGCACGCTGAAGATCGGCCTCGATCCTCGCCACAACTACCGTGACACGCGTGCTACGGCCGAGGTCACCATGCCCGAACTGACCGGGCTGGCTCTGAGTGGCGCTAGTCGTGGTACCATTGGTGGCTTCAAGTCCAGCAGGGATCTCAACGTCGACGCGTCGGGAGCGAGTCGCCTGTCGGGGGACATCGAAGCGGGCGATGCCCGTTTCGAGCTCTCGGGTGCCAGCCGTGTGACCTTGACCGGCTCTGCGGAAGACCTGGTGATCGGTGCCTCGGGGGGCAGCACCGTGGACCTCGCTGATTTCCTTGTGGCTGACGCCAACGTGGAGGCCAGCGGTGCCAGCGATGTGACGGTGAACGCCAGCGGCAGATTGGATGTCGACGCCAGTAGCGGATCACGCGTCACGTATCTGGGCAGTCCCACTCTGGGGACGATAGACTCGTCGTCCGGTTCGTCGGTCGAACCCGAATAGGGGGCGCCGGATGGTTTGGGACACTATTGGCAGTGACTTCGCGTATGTCATAGCTATTACGAGAATGGAGGACTAAGATGAAACGACCTGACGGTGTGACAATTATCGCTGTTTACGAGTTCCTGAGTGCGATTCCCGGTTTGATCGGGCTCTGCGCTATCCTGGTCTTTGCTGTCCCTGGGACCCTTGCTGGGGGAGACGGAATAGGCGACGCTGCCGTTGCCCTATTCGCTCTGGGGATCGCGCTTCTGCTTATCGGAGCGGGGGCTCTGCTGTCGGTGGTCACGGGGTGGGGACTGTTGGGCTTGAAGGGATGGGCGCGATGGCTGGCCATCGTGCTGGCTGCTCTTTCTCTGCTAGCTTTCCCTATCGGCACCATCATTGGCGTGCTGATCATCTGGTATCTGCTCAAGGACGAGGTCAAGCAAGCTTTCGAAGCTGCGGCCTGAGACTGCCTTTCAGCGGCGGCCCCGGCTGTTTGCGTTCGAGTGGCCTTCAGAGTGCGTGGGAGAAGCGAATCTCGGCGCAAGTCACGGGGTTGAATATAGTGGGATGGAATCGGTGTAGAACCGCTCTGGGTGGCGCTATGCCGAAACGTTTCCGCACAACAGGACCGGGCGGACATGCGGAGGCAGGCCGGCGCAAGAATAGAAAGGAGGGTAGGACAGCGTAGGAAACAGCTCGATCGTGCTGCAGTTCAAAGATGCCAATCAAAGTTTCTGCACAAGGAGGGAGAAACATGCTGATCGAACGTATCATTGGTGCGTTCACGTTCCGTAAAGGAGTGTACGCCGAGGTCGAGAAGGATACTAGCTTCACCACGACCGCCTGGATTCTCGTGGTTGTGATCGCATTCCTCAGCCAGCTCGGGTCGAACGCAAGCAGCAACCTGGTGCAATGGCTGGTCGGCGCCGTCGTGGGCACCATCTTTGCCGTCATCGGATTCGCCGTCGCTGCGCTGGTCATCAACTGGGTGGGGCGAACGGTGTTCAAGGCCGACGTCACCTTCGAGGAGCTGGTGCGGACTCTGGGTCTGGCCTACGTGTGGCAGGTGGTGGGGGTCATCGGAGCCGTGGCCGCCTTCTCCGCTGCCCTGTCCTGCCTGGTGGCTCCGGTCATGATCATCGGCACGATCCTGATGGTGATCGCCTGGTTCGTGGCGACCAAGGAGGCCCTGGATCTGGAGTGGGTGCAGACCATCGTCACCGTCGTCATAGGCTGGATCGCCTTGGTGGTGATCATGATCGTCGCCGGAATAGTGCTGGGCCTGTTGGGGCTGGGTGCCGGTGCCTTGGGAGGAGCCCTTGGCTTATAGCCTGCAAGGATGAGTGTTCGGTTGGGGGCGGGCTCTGACTG
>JAUWLF010000027.1 GCA_030613785.1 Chloroflexota bacterium
CCTTTTCCACGCAGGGTATACTCCAGGTGGATCTTGCGGTAGGTCCATGGTGGATCAGGATCCTGTTCGCCAGTCACCTCGATGTTCAGGCCGGTGAGTTTCTGCCTTCGTTTCCTGAGTATGGAGACGACATCCACACCCGTGCATCCTCCGAGGCCCACCAGCAGGAGCTCTGAAGGCTTCATACCTGTCGCGGTTTCCTCGTCCTGAGGAGACATGACGACACTGTGCTTAGTGCTATCTGTGCCTACGAACTCTCCTCTTCCGGTCCACCTTATCTCGGCTCGTGCCACTGTCTCCTCCAGGTCTGTTCGGTGAGTTCCACTCCACTCGGCCATGCAAAGCGCTGCGCGGGAAATGGGAACAACGTACTATAGACTAGTACATCGTAACCAAAGTTCTGGTAATCCTGTCATTGCGAGCGGAGCGAAGCAATCTCCAGTTACCCATAAGAAGTCACTTGTTCAGCACAGTAGGAGATTGCTTCGTCGCTAGCGCTCCTCGCAATGACAACATAGCGAAACTTGGGTTCCAGTGTACTAGATCGCTACCTACCCGTGTGGTAGAAGATCCGGACCCCGTACAGATCGAGCCTGCTGTCGTCCGAGATCACCACGTCGAGATAGGCCCCGTTGGCCGGATTCACCACACTGGAGCTGATACTGGTTGTGGTCCAGGTGCGGGGATTATTGACGCTATCGGCAAAAGCGTAGCCCGTGTCGATGTATGCCATCTGGGTCTTACTGCCAACGGACGGTTTGGTCCGCTCCAGCCACATCATTATCCGGCCGGTGGTGTTGTTGTCGTACGCAAACAACTGGACCTTCTCCACCGTCACCCAATACGGGGCTGGGAACTGCACCGGAGCCACCAAGATAGTATTGGACCCATTGACCAGCGAGGTCACAAAGTTGCCACCATTGAAGAAGGCATACGTGTTGTTCGCCGGATAGAAGTCCGCCGCGCCTATGATCAACTGCCTGGTACCGCTTGCGGCCTGAGCTCTCTCATTCGGCCTGGCCCCCGCCACTCCCACCAGCACGGCCATCAACAGCACACCCAACATCACCGGCATCCACCAACTCTTTCCGCTTTTCATCTTTCTCTCCTTTCAAGTGATTGTCTTGCCCATATTCCTCCTGCCAACCCTCGCTCCTTACCGCCTCCCACCTCCCTTCCATAGATGCACTTGATCTCCAGTTGTGATGTGACGATTCGTGCCCTCTAGAAATGGCAAAACGCGCTTTCTTCCCTCTCGTTCCGGGACCGAAAGCGCGATTCTCCACTGGCGATGCCTCCTTGAACTGGGGCTCTGCTTTCCCCACTTGGGCACTGCGGCCGCCAACTGTGTGCGCGCGTCTATGTCTGCTCCACCCTCAGATAAGCAACATGGCGATTGCCTCTCTATAATACCACAATCCTCATGTCCTGTCAAGGAATCCACTGTGCGGCCATGGGACTGGCTCGGCCCGTCGGGCTGAGGGTGCAGGAGAGGTTAGGGATGTGCTGCCGCCGGACGCATCCTGAGCGCCGCCCTGAGTCTGCCAAAGGGTATCTGGTGACTGGCGCAAAGCACCCTATCGAAGGGGGCGTTGCTGTGGACAGAGGGGCGTTTCTGCTGGCGCTGGGGCCCTACGAACGCTGACCGTGCAGGTCAAAACGATGCCGTGGCAACGTAGACACGTAGCGTGGCCAATTGCAGGCAGAGCCCACCTGCGGTCAACGCAGGCTCACTGACCGCCAAGCAGATCCCTGTTGCAGAATGCTAGATCGCTACCTACCCGTGTGGTAGAAGATCCTGACGCCGTACAGACGGAGGTTGGTGTCGTCCGAAATGCTCACCGAGAGATAGGTCCCGTGGGCCGGATTCACCACACTGGGGCTGATACTGGTGTCCGTCCAGGTCCGGGGATTGGTGGGGTCCGTGAAAGCAAGACCCGTGGAGATGTAGGCCATCAGCGTCCGAGTGCCAACGGACGGCTTGGTGCGGTACAGGGCCATCTCTATGCGGTCGGTGCTGTTGTTGTCGTAGGCAAACAACTGCACCTTCTCCACCGTCACATAATACGAGGCTGGGAACTGAACCGGAGCGATGAAGACAACGTTGGACCCGTCAACCTTCGAGTACAGGTAGTAGCCGTTGCTAAAGAAGGCAGACGTGTTGTTGGTCGGATAGAAGTCGGCCGCTTGTATGATCAACTGCCTGGTACCGCTCGCAGCCTGACTTCTCCCATTCGGCTTGGCCCCCGCCACTCCCACCAGCACGGTAATCAAGACCACTCCCAACAGCACTGGCATCCACCAACTCTTTCCGCTTTTCATCTTTCTCTCCTTTCAAGTGATCGTCTTGCCCGCATTTCTCCTGCCAACCCTCGGTCTTTGCCGCCTCCCACCTCCCTTCTGATGCACTTGATCTCCAGTTGTGATGTGACGATTCGTGCCCCCTAGAAATGGCAAAACGCGCTTTGTTCCCTCTCGTTCCGGGGTCGAAAGCGCGTTTCTCCACTGGCGATGCCTCCTCGAAACTGGCTCGCGCAGCTCTCTCTTGGGCGATCGTGCCCACAAGCGCTTGGGTGCGTCTCTGTATGCGTGGCGCTCACATTCGCAGCATGGCCAATACCTCTCTATGATAGCAGAACCCTTGGCTCCTGTCAAGGTCAACGGTCCGTGCCGCTAGGGGTGTGGCCGGGTAGGCAGAGCTGAGGCTGCGGAAGAGGTAGGGATGTGCTGCCGCCGGACGCATCTTGGGCGCCGCCCTGAGTTTGCCGAAGGGTACCTGGTGACCGGCACGAAGCAGCCCTATCGAAGGGCGCGTTGCGGCGGACAGACGCGCCTTTGTGCGGGCGCTAGAGCCCTACGAACGATGAACGTGCACGCCAACACGACCCGCTACGAAGGTAGACAAGTCGCGGGGGGATTGCAGGCACGGCCCACCTGCGGTCAGGCGAGGCTCACTGACCGCCGAGCAGATCCCTGTTCCAGAATCCTAGATCGCTACCTACCCGTGTGGTAGAAGATGCGGACGCCGTACAGACGGAGGTTGCTGTCGTCCGAAATCTGCACCCAGAGATAGGTCCCGTTCGCTGGATTCTTCACACAGGGGCTGATACTGGTGTCCGTCCAGGTACGCGGAACATTGACAGGGTCCGCAAAAGCATAGCCCGTGTCGATGTAGGCCATATCGGTCTGAGTGCCCACGGACGGCTTGGTCCGCTTCAGCCACATCTTTATCTGGCCGGTGGTGTTGTTGTCGTACGCAAACAACTGGACCTTCTCCACCGTCACATAATACGGCGCTGGAAACTGGACCGGAGCACTGAAGTAAACGTTGTTCCCGTTGACGTACGACTCTAGGTAGTAGCCGTTGTTCCAGAAAGCATACGTGTTGTTGGTCGGATAGAAGTCGGCCGCTTGTATGATCAACTGCCTGGTACCGCTCGCGGCCTGAGCCCTCTCATTCGGCCTGGCCCCCGCCGCTCCCACCAGCACGGCCATCCACAGCACCCCCAACAGCACTGGCAGCCACCAACTCTTTCCGCTTTTCTTCTTTCGATCCGTTCAAGTGATCTTCTTGCCCATATCTTGCCTGCTAACTCTCGCTCTTTGCCGCCTCCCACCTCCTTTCTGATGCACTTGAGGTGCATTAGACCCTGAGCCCTGGGGTGAAGACTTATGCCCTCTAGAAATGGCAAAACCCGCCTTCTTCCCTCTCGTTCCGGGATCGAAAGCGCGTTTCTCCACTGGCGATGCCTCCTCGAAAGTGGCTGGCGGAGCCCTCTCTTGAGCGATGGTGCCCACAACCGCGTGGGTGTGTGTATGTATACCCCGTCGTCACATTGCCAGCATGGCCATTACCTCTCTATAATACCACAATCCTCGTGTGCTGTCAAGAAGTGCGTCGTGCGGCCATGGGACTGGCTCGGCCCGTCGGGCTGAGGATGCGGAGGAAGTAGGCAAACCTGCCGAAGGTGCCAAGCCTTCGAGAGGATGTTTGTCAGAGAAGGGGCCATCGTCACTCAGACGGTGGCCCTTTTTGCGTCGGCGCGCCTGAGACGTGGCCACGCGGCCTGCCGTGGGGCGATAGCTCCCCGCGAATCTTGGCGTCTGTCTCGAACCCCTCGACGAAGGCTTGACGCCTGTGCGGAATTGTGCTATAATGTGGTCGATAACGTTGGAGGCACAGCGACCGTCCTGCGGTTCGCCCCGGAACGGGATAGCCCTGTCCACCTGTGCGGACCGTTGGCCAAAGCGGCTCGCCTAGTAGACTCTAGGAGGAGAAACAATGTCTAAGAAGAGATCCCGCAAGCTGTTACCCCTGGTTACCACTCTCGCCCTGATCGTGCCCCTATTACTCGCTCTCGCCGCGCCGGTGTCGGCAGCGACCCTGGATGTCTCCAAGGATGATCCAGCGTGTAGCGACGTCACCGGGGATCCCTACTGCACGATCCAGGCCGCGGTGGATGACGCTGGTGACGGCGATACAATCCATGTCTACCCTGCCGCCACCGCATACGACGAGAGCGTGATCCTGGACAACATGAGCGATCCGGGCGACCTGACCCTCAGAACGGTGAACGCCGGGGGTGGCTACGCGCCGCACACAGCCACCGTGGACGGAGGGGGTACCGGCGATGCTCTCCGGACCAATGGCATCCTCCCCGGCGACCTCACCATAGAGGGCTTCGTCGTTCTGTCGGACAACGACGATGGCATTGACGTCCAAGTGAACAGCAGTGTGGTCATCCGGGATGTGATCGCTAATGGGACTGGGTCTTACGGCGTTAGGGTGCAAGGCGCGAGTGGGAACGTGACCATTGAGGACTGCACCGCCAATGGCAATGTCGACAACGGCTTCGACATTTACGATGTAGGCGGCAACTTGACAGTCAGGCGCTGCACCGCCAACGACAATGGTCAAGAGAACTTCGAGATTGAGAAAATAGGCGGGAACGTGACGATCAGTGACGCCACCGCCCACAGAGCCGCGACCGACGAGGGGGGCATCGACGGCGAGGATGTAGGCGGAAACGTGAAAATCACCGACTCCACCGCGAACGACAATCCTGAGGTCAACATCGAGATCGTCGCAGTAGACGGGGACGTGACAGTCAAGCGCTGCACCGCCAATCGGAGTGCCGACGGCGAGGGGATACTAATCGGCGAGTTCGAAGTAGAAAATGCGCGTGACCATGGAATAGTCGGGAACGTGACCATCGAGGACTGCACCGCCAACGACAATGACGGGGTTGGCATCGAGGTCACGAACACCGGTGGCAATGTGAGGATAGAGGATTGTACCGCCAACGGGAACGGGAGCGATGGGATCTACCTACAATCAGAGGAATTGGACACTTCCTCGGCACCCGATGACGATGATGAATTGCAGGCCGATGTGGACGTCGAAGAGGACGACGGTCCAGACGATGTGGAGAACCAGGGCGCTACCCCTAGCGCCAACGGGGGCAATGTGACTATCACCAACTGCACCGCCAACGACAACGACCAGTCTGGGTTCGACCCCGAGGGCGTCGAGGGCACCGTGACCATCAAGGCCTGCATCGCCCGCGACAACGACTCCGGAGTCGACCTGGATGACCTGGAACACGCCGACGCGGTCTTGGTGAACGGTAACATCATCTGCGGCAACGAGTGCGGCGTGGGCCTGTGGGGCGACGTCGCAGACTTGAACCTCGAAGGCAACTGGTGGGGCTGCGACGGAGGCCCCGAGGCAGCAGGTTGCGACCCCATCTGCCAGGATGACAGTATCCAGGTGGACTACACCCCGTGGATCGACTCCGTCACCGCCAGCGCGCCAGCCTCGGTGACGGCCGGCCAGCCGGCCATAGTCAGCTTCCAGTTCTCGGGCGGGCCGCCAGCGGTCTACCTGGGTGAAGGGCCGGGAGACCTGCGTGGCCCTGCACCATTCACAGTGAGCACCGATAACGGCACGGTCACCGGGGGGTTCATCAACGCGCCCCATGGTGTGATGGAGGTAACCCTGGTGCCGCAGACGGAAGGCACCGCCACCGTGACGGTGGTTGGACCCTGCGGGCTCGATGAGCAGATCGTCCTCGGTGTCCAGGCGGCTGGTGCGGACTTCGTCCCGGAGCCTGGGAGCGTTGTTCTGCTCGCTAGCGGCCTGATGGGACTTGCCGGATACGCAGGGCTGAGGATGCGGAGGAAGTAAGCAAACCTCCCGAAGGTTTGGAACCTTCGGGAGGGTGTTTCTGAGAGCAGGGGCCATCGTCACTGAGACGGTGGCCCTTTCTGCTTTCGGTGGCAAGGAACCTAGGCGTTCGCTGGCTCCTGTCGTTCGTTTCCAATCGCTCAGCCAGACTTGACACGTGTGTAAGATTGGGGTATGATGTGTGCGAATGCATCGGAAGCACAGCCACCGCGCTGCGGTTGGCCCCGGAACGGAATAGCGCTGTGCACCCGTGCGGACCGTTGGCCAAAGCGGCTCGCGTAGTAGACTCTAGGAGGAGAAACCATGTCTAGGAGAAGATTCCGCAAGCTGTTACCCCTGGTTTCCACACTCGGCCTGATCTTGCCGCTACTCTTCGCTCTCGCCGCACCGGTGTCGGCCGCGGGGACCATCCGCGTGGACGGCGACGCGGCCGGCTGCGTGAATAGCTCCGGTCAGGGCAATCCCTATGTCGTCGTCTACTGCAAGATCCAGGATGCGGTGTCCGATGCCAGCCCTGGAGACACCATTCACGTCTACCCGCGCATTGGACCCTACAACGAGAGCGTGAACCTGAGCGACATGGACCCCGAGGGAAACCTGACCCTCGTCACGGTGAACAACGCGGGCATCCCTACGCCAGGCACGGTGACGGTTGACAATCCGGGTGACGCTCCAGAGATCCACACTGGGGATCCTCCCTTCAACGGAGACGTGACCATCGATGGTTTCGTGCTCCGTTCGCTGTACGGTGCGATAGATCTGTGGGTGGGCGGTTCGGTCCCCGCGCCTGGAGCAGGAGAAGGCGGGCTTGGGCCCGCCTTGACCCGGGACGTGGTGATTCGCAACGTGGATGCCAGCGAGACAGGAGAGGATGGCATCGAGGTGAGGGCCGAAGGAGATGTGACCATTACCGACTGCACCACGAACGGCAACAATGGGGCCGGCATCCACGTGTTCAAGACCTGGGGAGACGTGACCATCACCAACTGTACGGCCAACCAGAACGTCTGCTCACCCGTAAAGCTCGGCGGAGTTACGCCCGTATGCGAGGCACATGGCATCGCAGTGGTCGGAGCTGGTGGCAAGGTCACCATCACCAACTGCACTACTCTGGGCAACGGGGGTCGCGGCATTCACGTCGCATCCGCGGTAACGAACGGCGAGCCCGCTCCCAGTTCCGTACCGTCCCCTGCCAAGGTGACCATCACCAAATGCACGGCCAACAACAATGAATGGGACGGCATACGCGTCTTTCGCACCTTCGGTGACGTGGTGATCACCGATTGTACGGCCAACGAAAATGGGGAGGACGGCATCAGGGTTGGAGGATTCCCGTTTCCGTCTGCCGGCCCGCAAGTGGCCATCGCAGTGGGCAACGTCACCATCACCAACTGCACCGCCAACGGTAATGAGGACGGCTTCGATCTAGCCAACGGCAATGAGGACGCCTTCGATCTAGCCAACGGCATCCCGGGGACAGCGACCATCCAGGCGTGCATTGCACGGGACAACAGGGACGACGGAGTTGAACTGGGGGCATTTGGCCCGGCGGGCGTGGACCTTGTCGACGGAGTTGTGTTGGTGAATGGGAATATCATCTGCGGGAACGAGTGCGGCGTCTATCTGTCGGGCGGTAACACCTTTCTGGGCAATGGCGCTGGCATGAACTTCGAGGGCAACTGGTGGGGCTGCCCCGGTGGCCCTGACGGCGGCCTCGGGTGCGACCCCATCTGCCAATATGACTCCATACTCGTTGACTTCACGCCTTGGATCAAGAGCATCAGTGGCAGTGCGACAGTGGACCCCGTGGTGGCCGGCCAACCGACGGTCGTCACCTTCCAGTTCTCCGGGGGACCGCCCCCGGTCTACCTGGGCAAGGGGCCGGGAGACCGGCGAGGTCCTGCACCATTCACTGTGAGCACGGATAACGGCACCCTCGACGGCAAGGGGGCTTCTATTGGGGCCTTCATCAACCAGCCCGACGGCGTCCTCAAGGTGACGCTCGTACCGCACAGAGCAGGCACGGCCAGGGTGACGGTGCAAGGGCCCTGCGGCTTGACTGAGACCAGGGTCTTGGCGGTGGAGTCTGAGTTCGTCCCTGAGCCGGGGAGTGTGGTTCTGCTCGCCAGCGGACTGATGGGGCTGGCCGGATACGCGGGGCTGAGGATGCGGAAGAAGTAAGCAAACCTTCCGAAGGTTTGGAACCTTCGGGAGAGTGTACCTGAGAGCAGGGGCCATCGTCACTCAGACGGTGGCCCTTTCTGCTTTCGTGGGCCTGGAACGTAGGCGTTCGCTGGCTCCTGTCGTTCGTTTCCAATCGCTCAGCCAGAGTTGACACGGCTGCGAGATTGGGGTATAATGTGTGCGAAGCCGTCGGAAGCAGAGCGACCGACCTGCGGTTGGCCCCGGAACGGGATAGCGGTGCGGACCGTTGGCCAAAGCGGCTCCCGTAGTAGACTCTAGGAGGAGAAACCATGTCTAAGAAGAGATTCCGCAAACTACTACCCCTGGTATCCACACTCGCCCTGATGCTGCCTCTGTTGCTCGCTCTCGCATCACCGGTGTCGGCAGCCACCATCACCGTGTGCGCCAGTGGCTGCGACTACACCACTATTCAGGCGGCGGTCGACGCCGCAAATGACGGCGATGTGATCGACGTCTACCCGGGCACCTACAACGAGAGCGTGGATCTGAACGGGATGACTCCAGAGGGCGACATCACCATCAGGAGCGTCAACTCCGGGGGCACTCCGACTGCCGGCGCGGCCACCGTGAACGGTGGTGCTGCCGGCCCGGCCTTCGAGACATCGTCAACCTTCTCCGGAGACGTGACCATAGACGGCTTCATCGTTGAGTCGACCAGTGACGATGGCATCAATGTCAAAGTGAACAGCGACGTGGTCATTCGCGACGTGATCGCCGATTCAACGGACGACGACGGCATCCAGGTGGATGCGGCGAGTGGGAACGTGACCATCGAGGACTGCACCGCCAATCACAACGAGGAGCAGGGCATCCGGGTCAGAGACACGGGTGGGAACGTCACCATCACCGGCTGCACCGCCAATGACAATGACGAAGACGGCATCTGGGTCTACGACGTAGCCGGGGACGTCCTAATCAGCAACTGCACGGCCAACGGGAATGGGGAGGACGGCTTCAACCCCATGGAGGTCAAGGGCACCGTGACCATCAAGGCCTGCATCGCCCGCGATAACGACTCAGGAGTCGACCTGGATCATCTGGAAGACGCCGACGCGGTGCTGGTGAACGGTAACATCATTTGCGGCAACGCCGCGTGCGGCGTGGACAATCTGGACGGCATCGCAGACTTGAACCTCGAAGGCAACTGGTGGGGCTGCGACGGAGGCCCCGAGGCAGCAGGTTGCGACCCCGTCTGCCAGGAGGACAGTATCCCGGTGGACTACACGCCGTGGATCGATACCATCACCGCCAGCGCGCCAGCCTCGGTGATCGTCGGCGAGCCCGCCATAGTCAGCTTCCAGTTCTCGGGCGGGCCGCCAGCGGTCTACCTGGGCGAGGGTCCGGGAGACCTGCGTGGCCCTGCGCCGTTCACCGTGAGCACCGATAACGGCACGGTCACCGGGGGGTTCATCAACGCGCCCGATGGTGTGATGGAGGTAACCCTGGTGCCGCAGACGGAAGGCACCGCCACCGTGACGGTGGTTGGACCCTGCGGGCTAGATGAGCAGATCGTCCTCGGTGTCCAGGCTGCTGCTGCGGACTTCGTGC
The DNA here is from genome assembly GCA_030613785.1 of Chloroflexota bacterium. GTDB lineage: Bacteria > Chloroflexota > Anaerolineae > UBA7937 > B3-Chlor > JAUWLF01. Next base: position 9,941 of record JAUWLF010000027.1, read on the forward strand.
CGGAGCCTGGGAGCGTGATGTTGCTCGCCAGCGGCCTGATGGGGCTGGCCGGATACGCTGGCCTGAGGATGCGGAAGAGGTAAGCAAACCTCCCGAAGGTCCCGAACCTTCGGGAGGATCTTTGTGAGAGCAGGGGCCATCGTCTTTCAGACGGTGGCCCTTTCTGCTTTCGGTGGCATGGAACGTAGGCGTTCGCTGGGTCCTGTCGTTCGTTTCCAATCGCTCAGCCAGACTTGACACGTGTGCGAAATTGGGGTATGATGTCTGCGAATGCGTCAGAAACACAGCGACCGTGCTGCGGTTGGCCTCGTAACGGAATAGCGCTGTGCACGTGCGCGGACCGTTGGCCAAAGCGGCTCGCGTAGTACACTCTAGGAGGAGAAACCATGTCTAAGACAAGATTCCGCAAGCTGATACCCCTGGTTACCACACTCGCCCTGATCGTACCTCTGTTGCTCGCTCTCGCCGCGCCGGTGTCGGCGGCCACCATCACCGTGTGCGCCAGTGGGTGCGACTACACCACTATTCAGGCGGCGGTGGACGCCGCAAATGACGGCGATGTGATCGACGTCTACCCGGGGACCTACAACGAGAGCGTGGATCTGAACGGGATGAGCCCCGACGGCGACATCACCATCAGGAGCGTCAACTCCGGGGGCACCCCGACTGCCGGCACGGCCACCGTGAACGGTGGTGCTGCTGGCCCGGCCTTTGAGACTACTTCAACCTTCTCCGGAGACGTGACCATAGACGGCTTCATCGTCAAGTCGACGAATGACGATGGCATCGATGTCGGAGTGAACAGCGACGTGGTCATTCGCGACGTGACCGCCAATGCCACCGGCGAATCCGGCATCGAAGTGGATGAGGCGAGTGGGAACGTGACCATCGAGGATTGCACCGCCAATGACAATGATGGCAACGGCTTCTACATTTACGATGTAGGCGGCAACTTGACAGTCAGGCGCTGCACCGCCAACGACAATGGTCAAGAGAACTTCGAGATTGAGAAAATAGGCGGGAACGTGACGATCATTGAGGCCACCGCCCACAGAGCCGCGTTCGACGAGGGGGGCATCGACGTCGAGGATGTAGGCGGGAACGTTAAGATCACCGACTCCACCGCGAACGACAATCCTGAGGTCAACATTGAAGTCGTCGCTGTAGACGGGGACGTGACAGTCAAGCGCTGCACCGCCAATGGGAGTGCCGACGGCGAGGGGATACTAATCGGCGAGTTCGAAGTAGAAAATGCGCGTGACCATGGAATAGTCGGGAACGTGACCATCGAGGACTGCACCGCCAACGACAATGACGGGGTTGGCATCGAAGTCTCGAACATCGGTGGCAATGTGAGGATAGACGATTGTACCGCCAACGGCAACGGGAGCGATGGGATCTACCTACTACAATCAGAGGATTTGGACACTTCCTCGGGATCCGATGACGATCATGAATTGCAGGCCGATGTGGACGTCGAAGAGGACGACGATGCGGACGATGTGGAGAAACAGGGCGTTACCCCTAGCGCCAACGGCGGCAATGTGACTATCACCAACTGCACCGCCAACGAAAACGAGCAGTCTGGGTTCGACCCCGAGGGCGTCGAGGGCACCGTGACCATCAAGGCCTGCATCGCCCGCGACAACGACTCCGGAGTCGACCTGGATGACATGAGAGACGCCGACGCGGTGCTGCTGAACGGTAATATCATCTGCGGCAACGAGTGCGGCGTGGGCCTGTGGAGCGACATCGCAGACTTGAACCTCGAAGGCAACTGGTGGGGCTGCGACGGAGGCCCCGAGGCAGCAGGTTGCGACCCCATCTGCCAGCGTGACAGTATCCCGGTGGGTCCCTTCGTCACGCCGTGGATCGACACCGTCACCGCCAGCGCGCCAGCCTCGGTGATCGTCGGCGAGCCGGCCATAGTCAGCTTCCAGTTCTCGGGCGGGCCGCCAGCGGTCTACCTGGGCAAGGGTCCCGGAGACCTGCGTGGCCCTGCACCATTCACCGTGACCACTGACAATGGCACGGTCACCGGGGGATTCATCAACGCGCCCCATGGTGTGATGGAGGTAACCCTGGTGCCGGACCATGACGGCAGCGCCACCGTGACGGTGGTTGGACCCTGCGGGCTAGATGAGCAGATCGTCCTCGGTGTCCAGGCTGCTGCTGCGGACTTCGTGCCGGAGCCTGGGAGCGTAGTTCTGCTCGCCAGCGGACTGATGGGACTTGCCGGATACGCAGGGCTGAGGATGCGGAAGAAGTAAGCAAACCTCCCAAAGGTTTTGAACCTTCGGGAGGATGTACCTGAGAACAGGGGCCATCGTCGCTCAGACGGTGGCCCTTTTTGCTTCCCCACACCTGGAACGGACCAGCACGTCATGCCGTGCCCCTACACGTGTGCTCGTGCGTAGCCACCCACATCCTCGTCGCGTGCTGGCACCCAGCCCGCTGCCATCTCAAACCTTAAAGATCCCCTTTGGGGCTTGACAAAGGGTAGGATTTGTGTTATTATTAGCACATCTGTTCTATTCGCAGGGTGAATGATGTCTGATACGCAGTTCATAGACAAGATCCGCAAGTTGAAGGTTCACGAGCGCGCTGTACGGGAGCCTTCCCAGGTGAGGTCGGAGCTCACCCGGGTCTTCCCCTCTCTCCAACGCCTGCTGAGCGTTCTGGAGGAGGTACCCGACGACGCGGAACTGGAAGTGACCCGCCAGAAGGCCAAATACATCCTGCGTATCAGACAGTAACTAACCGACGCTCCGGGCCGACGCTCCGGGCCGACGCTTTAGCGTCGGGTAACACACAAACAAACAACAACATAGCCCACACCAAGCGGGGAAGAGGCTAGGGCCTCACCGCTCCTGAAACGAACACCGTAAAGGAGTTCAGGGACCCACTTTCGACACACAGTCGAAGGTGGACCCCAGGGCTCCTTTTTTCGTTAGGGGCAGAGTCAACAGGCAGGGATGATGAGTGTGGAGATGGGACAAAGCCTGATCTTGCTAACCTTCGGACTCGTAGCACTGCTCAGCGGTACGGCCTGCTACTACTTCTCCCTCTTCAGGCCAAGACGCCCAGGCGTGATCGCCCTGATTCTGCTGACCGCCTTCATCTTCTGGCAGGACCTGTTGTGGGGCAGCATATTCCTGGTGGCCATGATGCAGCATCGCCTGGTCACCTTCGAGATGCTGATCAGAGGACTGTTATGGCCGGTGTTGCTGGTGGGGCTGCTGGGCACCCTGGGAACCGGACTTCTGTTCCTCTTGATCGTGAGGAGGGAACTCAGATGACACTTGCCAGAGGATTGGCTGTGCGACTGTACGGGCTGGTGTTTCGCTTGTTGATCGTCGTGGTGCCTCAGGCCGGTGAACTGGATGTTATCCTGGACATACTGGATGGAGAGAACGATGAGCGGATTCTATGACAACATATTCTCCGACGAGGAGCTACTGGACGTCGGTCGGCTAGCCACGGCCGGTGATGTCTCTGTGGATCAGGAAATCGGCATGCTGCGAATCGCGATGAGACGCGTTCTCGAAGCGCCCATAGATCCCGCCAGGGCCCTGCAACTCCTAGGGCGCGCGTGCGGTCAACTGGCCACACTGATGCGCGCCAAGAGGGCCCTGTCCGGTGAGGCGGCCGATAGCCTGGCAGGCGCCTTTGCCAAGGCCCTGGATGAATTGTCTACGGAGCTGGGGATTGATCTCTAGTAGCGGTAGGGGGCCGAAGTCAGCCGAGGTCGCACTGGAGAGATAGGCTCGCAGGGACTGAAGCCCCCACCGTTTTCCATCAGGAGTGTGAGGTGTAATGCAACCCAACGGAGAGGGAGTCAAGAGGCTGAAAGAGGTTCTGCGCAGATATCGCAGCACCCGGGCCAAAGGGGTCACTGTGGATCAGAGGCCGGGCTGCGTGTACGGGATGCTGACCAGAGAAGAACTGGATGAGCTGACCAAGCAGATGGAGGAGTTGAGGACCACATTGAACAAGATCTACGTCTCTGTACTTCTGATGCTCATCGGGCTGGTCGTCAACATCATGCTGGACAGATTGGGGGTGCTATGAACTGGTCTTTCGACCCTTCGTCATGGCTCAAGACAAGTGCAGCCTTCGGCCCGATCAGGACGAGGCTGGCGGAGCGGATCTTCGGTGACGTGATCGACTCTCGGGTGCGGTCTGCGGTCAAGGTGGTGGACAACAAGTGGTGGGACCAAGTTGGCGGGGGTAGCGGTGGGCCTCAAGACAAGAAGTGGTGGGAGTTACGGGACGACTTCGAGGATGCATTGAAGGCGTGGAGGGCAAACCCTCTGGCTTTCCGCATCGTGGCGCTCACGACTGACTACGTGGTCGGGAACGGGGTGCAGGTGTCGTCGCCTGTGAAGTACGTGGACAAGTTCGTCGGCGACTTCTGGAATCATCGTCAAAACAAGATGGCCATGCGCATCTATCAGTGGTGCGACGAGCTTACCAGGTCTGGCGAGCTTTACGTGGCGCTGTTCACCAATCCTGCGGATGGCATGAGCTACGTCCGGACGATACCTGCGGTGAAGATCAACGAGATCGAGACCGACGCCGACGACCTGGAAAAGGAGTTACGGTACCACGAGCTACGGCATGATGATCCTGTCAACGGCAAGTGGTGGTCGTCTTGGGGCTCGGCGAAGGACGACGTGGGGACTCCGGTGGTGCTGCACTACGCCATCAATCGCGCTGTAGGCTGCGTGCGAGGTCAAGGTGATCTGGTGGCGATCCTGGGGTGGCTGCGGCGCTACAAGGAATGGCTGGAAGATCGGGTGCGAGTGAACCGGTACAAAAACGCCTTTCTTTGGCACGTGCACCTGGACGGTGCAGGGCGTGGCGACGTGGAGGCAAAGCAGACTCAATACTCGAAGCCTCCATCTCCTGGGTCGGTGATCGTGACTGACGAAACTGAGACGTGGACGCCTGTCCAGCCAAAGATAAATGCGGAGGACGTCAAGGACGATGGAAGGGCGCTGCGGTTGATGATCGCTGCGGGCGCTGGCATCCCGCTGCACTACCTGGCAGAGAGTGAGAGCGCTACCAGGGCAACCGCAAAGGAGATGACGGGGCCGACGGTGCGTCACTACGAGCACCGGCAGTTGTTCTTCTGCGATCTGCTGCTGGACGTGATTGAGAAGGCAGCGTACAGGTCGAAGGTGGCCGGTGGTATGGATCACCATCCGCGGGCTGGTCTTCAGTTGTCTTACACGGTGGCAGATCTGCGAGAAGAGGACAGTCTGAGCGTGGCGGAGGCGGGCAAGACGATCATGGAGTACCTGGCCGGCATGAAGTTGCAGGGGTGGATCACTGACCGGAAGGCGATGGAGCTTGCGTACAAGTTCGTCGGCGAGGTAGTGGATGTGGAGGCGTTGATGAAGGAGCTTGCTAGCGAGGGCATAGGGGTGGCAGAGTGAGATTATTTTTGGTCTTGTCATTCTTTTTCATCATTCTTTGGTCTTATTATTCTGACGATGTGGTGACAGGTGAGAGCTGGCTACTGGCCAGTGTTGTCGCCAAAGAGAGGGGGGTCTCAAGGTGAAGTGCGAGGTTTGCGGCAAGGCGTTCAAGACACGGTCGGGGCTACGGCGGCACGTGAAGTCGGTGCATGGTGACAAAGCTCCTGGCGAGGTCGGGCCGACCGTTGGGGGCCAGAGTCCTTCGGTGAAGGAGGCTGCGGAGGGAGCGGTCTTGCGGGAGGCGTGCAAGGCGCTGGGTATCAAGTCGAAGGACGTGATGGCCTGGAAGGTGTACGAAGACAAGGTGGTCATCATTGAGGGGCCGACGGGGTGGAAGCGGGTGTGGAAGAGGGAGTGAGAGAGCGGAGGGTAGGCGTCCTGGGAGCGCAGCGGAGCGTAGCGTACCAGGTCGCCGTAGCGCAGCGGTGGATGACGACGGGTAGGGGGTAGATGATGGGTGGTGAAAAGGTGCTCGAGGACCGTGCAAGACTGGCGTTGGACGTCGACCTGGGTGTAGACGGTGCCGTCGGGCGTTACGAAGTGACGTTGATCAAGGCTGGCGACACTCTGCATGGTTGGCGGTTCCCTGCGCCTGTGCTGGCGGCCGCCGTAGGCCAGTTCGAGGGTGCAAGCTGTTTCGTGGACCACGTGGCCTTTCTACAGTCTGGCCAGAGCGTGCGGGACCTGGTCGGTGTGATAGCGGAGGTGGGCTGGGATGCGGATGCTGGGGAGCGTGGAGGACTGAGGGGGCGTCTGCATCTGAGCAACGCGCCGGCTGCGGACTGGATGGAGGTCTTGGTAGACCAGATCATAGAGGATCGCGGCAACGGTCTCCCTGTGCCGAACGTGGGTCTGAGTGCCGACATCTTCTGCGGGTACATCTTGGAGGGACGGACGCGGGTAGCGACTGAGGTTCGGTTCGTGTACTCCATCGACGTGGTTTTCTATCCCGCCGCTGGCGGGTCGTTTGATCGTGTCCTCAATTCAATTAAAGGGGGTGCAACAATGGGAGAGGACAAAGTGAAAGAGGATGGCAAGGTTCAGGATTCGGTTGCCGTGCTGGAAGCACCTGGCTCCGGTGAAGACCGAGTGATCGCGACTGAGATTCCGCCTGCGGGTGGGGTCCAAGCGGCCGACACTGTTAAGGCGGTGGAGGCGGCAACGGCTGCGGATGCAGCGGCTCAGCAGGCAGAGGCTTTGCTGCGGAGCCAGTGTCAAACGGTGCTGGAGGGTGCGCTGACGTGGTGTAACCTCCCTCAGCCAATGAAGGATGCTGTCAGGTCTCAGTTCAGCGGCCGGGTCTTTGCACCCGAGACGCTGGACGCCGAGATCGAGCGGTACCGGACGATGCTGGCGGGCATGTTGGAGGACAAGGTGGTCGTAGGTGCTGGCGAGGCGCTGGACGGTGCGCAGGTGAGCGGGATGCTGACGAGCATGGATCGGATTCAGCTTGCCTTCGAGCGACTGATGGGGTTGGAGATCCCGGACTCCAATTCCGACGTGGCACGGCTGTCTGGCATCCGCGAGATGTACCTGATGATGACCGGGGATTACGACTTCTACGGCCGTTTCTTCCCTGAGCGGGTGCAGTTGTCGAACGTGACCACAGCCTCAATGACGAGTGTGGTCAAGAACGTGCTCAACAAGCTGCTACTGCGTGCTTACAACGTGCGTCCTCGGTGGTGGTCTCCGATCGCCTACGAGGAGGACTTTGGCACACTGAACCAGATCACGTGGATCAAGTCTGGCGGCATAGGGAACCTTCCGACGGTGTCGGAAGGTGCTGCCTATACGGAGCTCGACTGGTCGGACAATGAGGAGACGGCCGACTTCCTCAAGAAGGGTGGCTACATCGGGATCACGTTGGAGATGATGGATCGTGACGACGTGGGTGCCGTCCGGAGGATACCACGTGAGATCGGCAACGCTGCCTGGCGGACGTTATCTGGTCTGGTCTCGGCGTTGTTCACGGCCAACGCTGGTGTTGGGCCGACGATGGCGGACTCAGTGGCGTTGTTCGATGCGGGTGGCCACACGAATCTGCTGACTACGGCTCTCAGTGCGGCGCAGTGGGACGTAGTGATCCAGGCGATCTTCCAGCAAACGGAGCCGACGTCTTCGGCGGTGCTGGGTATTCGGCCTCAGTTCTTGCTGGTGCCGATCGAGCTTGAGCGGACGGCGATGACGATCCTCGAACAGCCTTGGAGTGATGCTGACAACAAGCACTAACTAGAGCCTCGCTATGCGAGCTCGCGGGTGGTGACGGTTCCTGAGTGGACTGATGCCAACGACTGGGCTGCGGCGTGCGCGCCAGAGGACTGCCCTGGCGTGTGCATCGGGTACCGGTATGGGCGTGCTCCTGAGCTATTCGTGGCAGACGATCAGACTGTGGGGTCGATGTTCACGAGCGACGAAATGCGTATCAAGTGCAGGTTCTTCGTGGCGGTTGGCGTAGCTGACTACCGTCCTCTGCACAAGAGCAACGTAGCGTAGACAAGTAGGGGGGTGGATGGGTGGTGTGTCTCACCCCCACCCCAACCCTCCCCCATCAAGGGGGAGGGGGCCTGGGTGGTGACAGGTGGTGACTGGATCGGATCCGAGCTGAACGGATTCTGTCACCAAAGAGAGGGGAGGTTGGACTGTGAAATCGAGGTTGGTGGTTACGGCTGTGGCGCTGGTGGTGCTGCTGGCGGTTGCGCTGCTAGTGGCTCGGCCGGCGGGTGCTGTCGGTGCGGTGACGCCTCCGAGTGAGGGGGCACGGTTGACACCGGAGTTCGTGGTCAGCCTGGTAGCGGGTGCTCTGGCTCTGGCCTTGGAGGTCGTGCCTGGACTGAAAGAGTGGTGGTCGAAGCTGACGTGGGAGGCGAAGCGGTTTGCGTGGTTGATTGGCTGCGTGGTCGTGGGCATCGGACCTTGGGTGTTGGGGTGTATCGCTCAACAGTTCGGCCTCGACCTGACAGCGATAGTGATGGTGGCCACATGCAGTGCGGACTCTTTCGTGCAGGGCCTCCAGATCGCTTTTCTGGCCTACTTTGCTAGCCAGTCTGTCCATGGGCTCAGCGTGGCGGGCCTCAAAGCGGCCGGGGTCTACCACCGGATGGCGTAAGGCAGCAAGTACAAGAGACTGTAGGAGGTCTGAACATGGCGAACGAAGTAATGCGGGTGATGTGCTTTCAGAAGGATCCGCTGGTTGATACCGACGGGGTGATCGACTTCTCGGCACTGGAGGACATGACCATCGTCGGTGTGTCGTTGTGTGCGACGGTGTTCACAGGGACGCCGACGGGATTCACGATCGACATACAGGACGATGGCACGGACGTGATCGCGGCGCTGGCGGCGAACACGGCACTGACGCCTGGGACGTGGAAGTCCGTGCACATGGGAGGCACGGAGGATGCCGTGCACATTGCAGCCGGCAGCGAGGTCGAGGTCGACCTGAATCTCACCGGTGGGTCTACGCCGACGGCGGCATTTACGCTGGTGATCTGGTACCTGGGTGGTGCACAGGGGTAGTGTGATGGGCAGGTACTGGGACCTGCCCCTACGACGGGAATTGATCATGGTCGCTAGACCGTGGTCGTGCGAGCGTGGCAAGTTGGCGAGCTTGCTCTGCTCGCAGTTACCTCCGATGGGAGGCTGGGGCCTGGGGGTGGTGCCCTTGGTCCCGCCTCCTCCACTAGTGGTGACAGATGGATCTCCAGGATCCGGAGAATCTGTCACCAGCGAGGAAAGCGGTGGAGATTCACCGAGGCATAGTGCGAGCGTACGACTCGACGAATCATCAGGCAGACGTGATGATCTACGGGTCAATGAGCCGGGTGGTGCTGAGTGTACCGGTGTCTCACAGCATCGGTGCCGAACTGATGACGGTCGGTGCAGACTGCGGAGTGGTGTTCTTCGCGCCTGGCGATAGCGGGGTGGTGATGTGCACCTTCACCGGTGCACCTGATCCTTGGATTACCTCTGCGCTGATCAAGGACGGCGAGATCGAGGTAGCTGATCTGGCTTTCTCTCGGCCGATGGTGCAGGCGGTCTCGACGGTGTCGACGCAGGTACTGACGACGTCGAATGTGATCTACAGCACGTTGCAATTAACGATCGTGGTGCCGACTGGTGAGACCTACAAGTATTTCTTGCAGGCGAACGTCGAGTTTGGCTGCTCGTCGTACACCAACTGGAATCTGGACATGCTGCGGCTGGGGGCTGGGGGGGCGCTGGTCGGTGGGATACAGTCGATGAGAACGCAGTCGGCGACGTCTCGTAGCTCGGTTAGCTGCGCCTGGGCTGGGACGCTGAGTGCCGGCAGCAAGACGGTGGAGGCGATCGTTCTCAAGTCGCTGGCTCGCAACACAGAGAATGCCTATCGAGGTCATCTAGTGGTGACCTATTGGCAATCAGCATAGGGAGGGTATCATGGCTGCGATTAACGCTTACTCGTATCTGGCGGCGAGCGGTCTGGTGAAGACGGGACCTGGTGTGCTGCACTCGATCACGTTGTCGGCTGCTGCTGCCACGGTGACGGCGACGGTGTACGACGAAGTGGCGGGGTCTGGCGACGTGATGCTGGTCTTGACCTCGATCGTGAACGACAGCAAGTGTGCTGTCCTGGACGTGGCCTTTGGTGTGGGCTGCTACGTGGTGCTGGCAGGGACGGGTGCGAAAGCGACGGTGGCTTTCCGATGAGCAATCTGGCGACGTTGCGGGACCTGGTGGAGTTGGACTTGGACGACTCGGCGAACGATGTGTGGGCGACGGCTGACATTGACCGCGCCATCAAGCGTGCCCTGGTGCAGTACAGCGAGGTCAATCCTCAGCAGATCGTGGGGACGATCACCTTGGCGGCGGACGGTCGCGAGATTAGCCTCTCGACTTTGACGGGTCTCTCGCGGGTGGTCAAGGTCTGGTACCCGTACACGTCAACCGATCCAGAAGACCCTCCTAGCTGGGTGCGGTGGGAAACGTGGGCTGGGACTCTGTACATCGCCTCTGGTGCGGAGCCAGCGAACGGTGACAAGGTGCGGGTCTATTACCACAAGCTCCAGACCATCGACGATCTGAGTGGTGCAAGCGCCACGACGGTCTCGATAGAGGACGAAGAGGTCATAGTCTTGGGTGCCGGTGCTTACGCTGCGTTGCAGCAAGGGCGCTCGGCTGTGGCGGCTGCCGGCGTCTCGACTGAGACTCCGGAGCACTGGATGAGATGGGGTCTGAACCGGATGGATGCGTTCTATGATGCGCTGCGCGCTGTGCGTACCAGGGAGCTACGGAAGATCGACAAGCGGGTGCCGATGCACGTGGACGGTTGGGAGCGTGGCGACTATCGGGACGGGATATAGGAAAGAGGGTGGAAGTGATGGCAGACGAGAAGGAACCGAAGTGCCCTGGTAGCAAGATTCGGTCGAAGGGCAAGGGCAAGGGGCTGGGGCATGGCCAGGGCAAAGGGCCAGTGGGTAAGCCAAAGCCGTAGCAGCGGCGCAAGCGCTCCTGCGACAGCCGAAGGCTGGAGCGGATCGCACCGTGAGGGGGTGTCAGACCCCGAACGGCAGAGCGAGCGCCGCGATGGTGACAGGGATCCAGGATCTGGAGCTGAGGTCTGTCACCAAGGGAAGGGGGTAACATGGCAAAGGCAGTGATGCCGATAGCGTACGTGGTGAAGAAGTTCCTCTCGGATATTCGATGGTTCTCCAAGCTGGTGATCGGTCGTCCTCTACGTGAGTATCAACTGGCCCCTGCGTACGCGATCCTGGACTCTGTGCTGAACCAACGAGGCATGTCTTTCGCGGTGGTCTTTTCGCGGCAAGCCGGCAAGAATGAGGTCTCCGCTCAGCTAGAAGCCTACCTGCTCAACCTCTACCAACGCAAAGGCGGCTACATCGTCAAGGCGGCGCCGACCTACAAGCCCCAACTGATCAACTCCAAGCTGCGGCTCGAAGAGTGCCTGGACAACGACTGGAATCGTGGCCAGGTTCGCGGCAAAGAGGGGTACATGATCTTCCTGGGCAAAGCTGGCTGCGTCTTCCTGTCGGCGGACCCTTCAAGTAGTGTGGTCGGTGCGACGGCGTCGATCATGTTGGAGTGCGACGAAGCGCAGGACGTCGACGAAGACAAGTGGGAGGTCGACTTCACTCCGATGGCTGCCTCGACGAACGCGACACGGGTGTTCTACGGAACCGTCTGGACGTCGAAAACGATGCTGGCGAAGATATGCCGGCGTCTGCTGGTCGACGAAGAGAGCGACGGCCGGCAGCGCGTCTTTTACGTGGACTGGGAGGCCGTCGCGAACGAGGTCCCACAGTACGGCGAGTACGTGAAGCAGGAGATTCGCCGCAAGGGACGTCACCACCCCATGATCAAAACGCAGTACTACCTGGAAGAAATCGACTCTGAGGGGAGGATGTTCGACGACCGTCGGCAAGCGCTGATGCAGGGGAGCCACGAGCGCTTGACGTTGCCCATAGAGAAGGCAATCTACGCTGCGACGTTGGACGTGGCTGGCGAGGACGAAGAGATGACTGGCGACGAGCTACGGGCTACGAAGCCTCGGAAGGACTCGACGGTGGCCACGATCTTCGAGGTCGATCTGCGGACGATGAAAGACCCTCTCCTGGCTGCGCCGTCCTACAAGGTGGTGGACGTCTTCATGGACACCGGGACGAAGCACACCCACCTGTACGGCAAGCTGCGGGCTTACTTCGAGCACTGGCAAGTTCGGCGGATCGTTGCGGACGCCTCTGGCGTTGGCGCTGGCCTGGTGTCGTTCCTCTCCAGCCGGCAAGCCTTCGGTGCGCGTGTGATCCCTTTCCAGTTCTCGCCTCCAAAACGGAAGAGTGACCTCGGTTGGGACTTCCTGACGGTGGTGGAGACGGGACGGTTCAAGATGTACCGCGACGACGGCTCGGAGGACTGGCGGGACTTCTGGCTGCAAGTGGACGAATGCCGCTATGAGGTGTCAGAAGGCGAAGAGAAGCGCATGAAGTGGGGCGTTGTGGACGCGAAGATACACGACGACCGTGTAATCTCGGCTGCGCTGGTTGCAGAGCTTGACAAGCTGAAATGGAGTCTACCAGGCAAGTCCGTGATCATCGAGGCCGACGACGTCCTGGACGAGATCGACGCTGGCAAGTTCTAGGAGGCGGCTATGATGGACACGTGGCGTGTGGTGCTGATCGCGTTGACGATGATCATGGAGGCTCGCGGTCAGCCAGAGCTTGGAAAAGCGATGGTGGCCCAGGTGATCATGAATCGAGGGGGCCAGGAGATGGTAGAACAGGTGGTCTTTGCACCTGGACAGTTCGCGGTGTGGGCACCCGACAGGTTGGGACCTGGTCACTCGCTGCGGCTGGCGGTGCTGGTGTGTCACTCGATCGGGGCTTTTCCGGATGATCCTTGGTGTGTGGAGCGGTTCATGGAGGGGTGCTGTCCTGACTGGCGGGGATTGACGATCGGCGACGCCGAGTATTGGGAGGGAGTGCTGGGGATCGCGGTCTTCGTTTATGCTGGCGAGTGGGATGTTCCTCCGGAGCTTGCTGACAAGACTCACTTCGATAATCCGAAGTTCTGGCCAGAGGGTTTACCACCCTGGCTACAAGATTGCGTGGAGGTAGGCGATCATGTCTTCTGCAAGTGATGTGAGATGGAAGTACCTTGGAGATGCGGGACGGGGGCTGCTGTATGGCCTCTGCCTGGGGCTGGTGATCACTTTGGCAGTCGGTTCTCTCGGTGTAGTGGTGGGTCACTACTGCCTGGTGCCGGTGCCGCCTGGGTGGTGTCCTTGGTGACAGGAGGACGTCGGCGCCAGCTGAGCTCTGTATCCAAAGTCGACGCGCCGCGATCCGGAGATGCGGCGACGGCTCTGCGGCGCGGCGCGGCGCGGAGGACGGGGGGCCGCCTGGATTATTGTTGCGTCTTATTCGGCCCCCCGTCCGGAGTGCCGTTAGTGAGCTCGCCCGCTCTACATAAAAGATTTATGTCGAGGCGAGCGGAGGGGATGCCGGCGGGCGCAGCCCGTCGGCACCCTTCGCACTATGCGGCATAGTGCGAAGGGCCTCCGCGAGCCGTAGCGGGCGAGCGAACGGAAGGCGTGGTGACAGGGCCTGGCCATCGATGCCGGCGGTCTGTCTGCAAGGTGAGCGTAGGTCATCCGGCGGGCTTGCGTCAGCAATCCCGCGCCGAGCGGAGGGCTGCGAGCGTCAGCGAGCATCCCGTGAGCGAAGGCGGTACCGGATGACCGGAGCGATGGCGACAACGATCGTGACCCGGGCGCCGCGATCTGTCGCCAATGAATGGAGGATGGCATGGCTATTCTGAGGCCTGGGCTACACTTTCACAACGCGAGCGGGATTACTCCGGCCGACGTCGACATTGTGCGGCGCTGGTCGCCTCTGAGCCTCTTGGAGGCGATGGACGGCGTGGTCAATGACCAGGTGGTGCTGCTGCGGGACTGTTGGTTCATGGCGGGGTGTCCTCCGCTGGTGTTGCGGCGGTACTACGAGCCGCGACGTGGAGGACCCAACGTGTGGGGTGCCCATGCGATGGAGAGCGTGATCCTGGCCAAGAAGTGCGTGGCTGCCGGCATTCCCGTCGAGAAGCTGATCCTGAAGCCCTTCAACGAACCGAACATGCCGTCCTGGGCAAATTGGGAGGGGTTCGGCGACAAAGAGGCCGACATAGTCCGGTACAACGAGGCGCTGCTGCTGTTCATCGGGATAGCGAAGAGGGAGTTACCAGGGATTCGGATCGGTGGGCCTCACCTGACGGGCGGCAATCGGGACGTGCGCTTTCCGAGTGACCCTGTGGGCGTGTACTACTATCACGGAGCGACGGGCCTGTTCAAGGCGAGCCGATGCAGCGATGCCCTGGAGGCGCTGGACGTCCATTTCGTGCACACCTACGGCATGCAACCTGGCCAGTATTCCGACCGCGCTCACGGTTTGCGGTTTCTCGAGTACGAGAAGTACCTCAAGGGCAAGGACATCTACATCGTCGAAGGTGCCTATGGCATCTCCTCCGGTCAAGCTGCTGACCAGAACACGGTGCGCGCTCAAGAGACCGCTGCTTACCTGCGGCTGCTGGGGGAGAAGTACCCTCAAGTGAAGGGGATCGCGCTGTGGATCGGCGGCGATCCTGGTGTGGGCTGGTTTGCGTTCTGTCACAGCAACGGGCCGAACCCTGAATCTCACAGACCCGTCGTGTACGCGGTCGAGGCTGCCTGCCACGAAGGGGAACCTGAGCCTCCGCCTCCTGAGCCTCCTGCGCCTCCTGAGCCATCCGGTTATGTTGACTTCGACGGTTTGAGTGACCGGATGGTGTTGATGGTGAGAGTGCTGCCTGCGTCGAATGAGGACGCGCCTCACTGGAAGGTGGAGCGGATCGAGGTACAGCCAGAGGCCGATCACCAGAGCATGTTCGCGGTGCTGCCGGTGGGTAGCAAGGCGATCGTGCAGTTCTCGTGGGCTGGTGGTCAAGAAACGGCAAGTGCGAAGGCAGATGCCTTGGCACCGATGGGTGCAAGGGAGTGGGCCGCCTCGATGCCGATGTTCGAGCCTTGGGGGGCGTACAGCGTCGCAGTGGTCGGCAACAGCGAGAAGGTGACGGGGCTTGGTCTCTATGCGGACGACCTCAACGTAGACTACAAGGGGCATCATCCGGTGGTGGTGAAGTTCAGGCGAGCGGAAGGAGTGGAGCCTGAGCCTCCCGCTCCACCACCACCGGTGCCGCCTCCATTACCGCCTCCGCCGCCTCCTCCTGATCCTGGCGAAGACGTCTACAAGCTGATGAAGGCGTTCCCTCGTGCTGGAATCGCTCACGTGGTTGATTTGCGTGACGAAATAGAATCCTTCTCGGACATGGTGGCGCTAAGAAAGCGGTGGCGGCTATTTGACGTCATCCGGCTGGCTGTGGTGCACCACAGCGGTTCGGACTTCAAGGGCCAGACACCTCTCTCCATCGCGAGGTACAGGGTGGAGGAGAAGGGGGATCCGACGATCCCGTATCACTTCTGCGTGGACTTCGATGGCCGGCTGTCGTTCACGGCGCGCCTCTGCTACAGTCTGCCTAACAGCGGCAAGTCTGTTGCCAATGAGGAATCGGTCTCGGTGTGTGTGCTCGGTGACTACCGCAAGAATGAGATGCGGCCGACGCTCGCTCAGTTGGACACCCTGCGCCGTCTGATCTGGTACGTGCTACCTGAGTTCCTGGGTGGCGATTGGGGGCGCTATCGTGGGTTCTACGTCATCCCTCATGGGCGTCTGGTGGCTACGGAGTGTCCTGGCGAGAATCTGGTGAGGTCGCTGGTGTGGTTGGGGATGTGGCCAGAGCTAGGCTTTTTTCGGGGGAAGCCGGCTGGTGACCGGTTGCTTTGATAACGAGTGGGAGGCAAAGGCGTGGAGGCTGGCTGTGGAGAGAGATCACGGGCTGGCGACGTCGCTGGACTGGCAGGAATGGTGACAGATGGGGATGGCCAGGGGTGATCATGCTGTCACCAAGTGAGGGCTGGGGTGGTGACAGTCGATGCTGGGCCCAGCGATCACGGTGGCACCAATGGTGACAGCGCCACGTGGCCCGGGCAACGATCGTGACACCAATGCTGGTGACAGGATTGGAGGTGGCCAGATGCCGGTGTGTCTCCAAAGTGGTGACATTTTGGTGGCATCGATGGAGCGGTTCTGTGTCCAAAGTGGCGACAGTGATGGCCACGACGTCGGTGGCTTTTGTCTCCAAGATGGTGACAGCGACGCCGCTGATCAGTTGCCGGTGTGTCTCCAAGATGGCGACAGGTTTTTTTGCTCGAGGGACGGGATTGTGCCCAAAGGGGCGAGGCTGGACTGGCGACAACAGAGCTCCCGATCGGGACCGCGGCGGCAAGGTTTTGTCTCCAAGATGGTGACAGGGGTGGTCTGGCTCCGATCTGCTGGAGACGGATTCTGTCACCAAGGGAGGGTGTGAGATGAAGAGTCTAACGGCGACGTTACTGGCAGCGCAGAAGAAGACGAGGGCAAAGCCTTACGTCTCCGTGCTCCTATGGGACAACCTGGGGGCCGATCTGCGGCTGACCTGGTCTCAGTTGTACAGCGATGCTGTGAATGACCGCCCGATGGCCATGTGCATCGCTGGTGACAATTCTATCGTGCGGGCCTATTCGCAGGGTGTGGGCAACCTCAAGTGGCAGCGGATTACGGACCCGACGGTCGAGGCTCAATGGAACACCTGGACTGACGCCTCGACTCAGTGCTCTCACATGAATCAGATCTACCTCGTGGCGCAGACGTCTGGGGCCTACGTGTGGCTGTTCTATATCTCGCGGTCTGACCTGATCCTGTACTGCCGCGAAAGCAGCGACTACGGCGCGTCCTGGGGTGCGGCGGCGACGGTGAAGACGGTCAGTGCCGGCAGCGAGTTGGAGAGCGTCTGCGCTGCGGTGAGCACGGGCACGGATCTGATCTGTTTCTTCTCGACGGGTGTGGCTGGTGCATACGATGTGAGGCTATGGAGAGTCAAGCGGACGTCGGGGTCCTGGGGATCGGCGACGGTGTGGACAAACTCTCCGGTCTACAGGGTGCGGGGCATGACGTGCCACAAGACAGACGACTACAATATGGTCTTCGGGGCCGAGCAAGCGGGCACGGAGTTCGGGTTCGAGACGGCGTCGCCTCGGGTGTGGTGCCTCTATAAGGTGGTGTATGGGAACGGCTACAATGTGGCCTCGGACACGTGGTCGGCGTCGGAGATCGTCGAGCGGGCCGATGCCGGCACGGCCTTTGCCTCTGCGTGGCCGTCTCTGACCTACGTGGACCTTCACCGGATGTTGTTCACGGGCTACCTGGTCGGCGAGGACTATTCGCGAGTGATGCGGATGCGTGGGTTCTATGGGGACGAGTTCATGAACACGGAGTGGACTGATCCGTTTCCGTTCAAGGCCGAAGGCGGTCCCTTCGGCATGGTCACGGCGTACAGGCCGAACGGTGATGGCTACGTGTACGCTTGCTGCTCGAACGCTGCCTATCGCGCCTCGGCTGCTGGCGACGCACAGGTGGACGTGAGCTCGCGGGTGGTGAAGTACAGGGCTGTCGACCGGTGGACGGGCCACAAGGGGTCCGGTGTCTCGATCGACTACGGCCAGATGATCGCGCCGGAGATCTACGCCGAGATCTGGCTGGACAACAGCGATGGAGGTCTCAACACGCTGGGGTCTGGCGCGTTCGCTTGTTTCAAGCGAGGGGCGCAGGTGGTTCTTCGTCGTGGCTACAAGACGACTGACGGGAATGAGTACTCGCCCTGGCCGGGGCTGTGGCTGGAGGATTACGAGTACGTGGTGGACTTTCGCGGCAAGTCCTACCTGGTGATGTACTGCATCGGACCTTGGGGGCAGTTCTCAGGGATGGCTGCTCAGCGGCAGTACCATTGGGAGGACGACGACGAGACGGTGGCAGCGATCGCGACGAGGGTGTTCGCGTTGGCGGGGTTCCGGTTGACTGAGCACGCTGGCGAGGCGTCGTCTGAAATCTCGACGCTGAAACCGTCGATACTGATTCACCCTGGCCAGGACTTGCGGGGTGCTGCGCTAGGCGTCTTGTCGAAGGTCTCGGACTTCGTGTTCTGGGAGCAAACGACGGCGTACCTCAAGGAATTGAGGGACGACGAGGCGAGCGATTACACCTATGCCGACTCTGGCGAGCATGTGATCATCGCTGGGCGCTACGGCATCCGGACGCCTGCTTACAATCACATCGAGGTCTTTTCGGGGCTGAGTCCGACGGGGATCCCGATCTTCGGCGACGAGGTCGACTATGACGAGGTCGACCTGATTGGCCATCGTCTGCAGAAGGTGTTCGACTATGCCTATGATACGAATGCGGAGTGCGATGCTCGGTCGGTGTCTCAATTGCGGAAGCACGACGCCACGAAGAAGCGAGGCGAGATCGTGACTCTGCCGAACGTGGGGCTGGTGTTGCTGGACGCGGTGACGATCACCGACAGCCGAGCGGGTATCTCCTCGGAGGTCTACAGGGTGCGAGGGATCGAGGAAACCTATGACACGACCAAGCATCCGATGATCTATCGGCAGAAGGTGACGCTGGGTTCTCGGTAGGCGAGCGGCGCGAGCGGCCGTGGGGTTCGCTCTCTCATCCACGACACCGCGGCACCTCGGACGCTGAGCGCCGCCCTGAGCTTGCCGAAGGGTAGAGCCGCTCACCTTGAGTAGTCCTGAGTAGGTGCGAAGCACCGTACCGAAGCACGTATCGAAGGGGGTAGCAGCGGGCCGAAGCAGTACCTGTCCTGAGCACGATGGAAGGGTCGAAGGGCGCGCTGAAGCAGGCCACCGGCGCCAACCCCCGTGTCCCTCGATACGCGATCCACGTTGTTCCGGGCTGCTCAGGATGGTGGAACAACCTCTGCCCGGTACCCACGTTCCGCCGTCAGCCTCTGTCACTTGCGGCAAAATCTGATATAATCAGTGTAGCCGTTGGTCCCTCAAGGGAGCGTGAATGGACATAGCGCATATCATCGAAGCGATCCGAGCAGGTCGAGTTCGGATCACAGACCACGCAGACGAGGAAGCACACTATGATCAGCTCACCTTCGATGAGATATCCTCCTCAGTTCTTGATGGCGAGATCATTGAGCATTATCCGGAGGACCAACCATATCCAAGTTGTCTGATTTATGGGAGCACGTTCCGCCGCGATCCAGTGCACACCGTGTGGGCGTACAGCGAGCAGACCCACTGGGCGGCGCTGATAACCGTCTATCGTCCTGACCCCGATCGATGGATCGACTGGCGGGAAAGGAAAGACAAGAAATGAGGCCCTTTCAAGAGTGCCCCGTATGCGGTGGTCAACTCGTAGAGAAGGAGGTCGAGAAACTCCTGCGCGGAGGCGTGCACACTGCCGTCTTGAAGGTCCGCGCCGAAGTCTGCCTTCGTTGCGGCGAGCGCCTGTACTCAGAGCAAACCGTCAGGCGATTTGAAGAAATCAGAGCCAAGCTCGAGCGGCAGGAAACGGCGGAGTTCGAAGTCATGGGCCAATCGTTTCAAGTGACGTGACGGCAGAAGCCAGCCAGGCAGAAGCCCCGTCGAATCATGCCTCCACGCGCGCCAGGAAATCAATTTCCTGGCTCAACCCAAGAAGTCCCTACGGGACTTTTTGACTGTAGCGCGCAAATCCATTCCCGACCGCCGCCGCTCGCCTGACGCCTGGCAACAGCTCCTCCCAACTACGCCATGCCACTTATGGCAAACTCTGCTATCTGTAATGAAGGTGAGTAAGACCACGGCTGCACAGCGGTGCGAGATGAGACAAGTGATAATCTACCCCGGCGAGGACGGCTATTGGGTGGCTGAATGTCCAAGCTTGCCTGGGTGCGTTAGGCAGGGAAGGACAAAAGGAGAAGCGGTCGCTAACATCAGGGAAGCGATCCAGGTGTACGTTGCGGCCCTGAAAGAGGACGATCTTCCGGTCCCAGAGGAGCGCTTTAAAACGCTGGTTGTGGCCGTATGACCAAGTTGCCGAGTTCTTGAAGTTGTTGTGATCTAGGCCGCACGCTCGAGGCTAACCCTACAACTCCCCCTTTCTTCCCCTCACACCTCGAGAGCCTATCGCCCCCCGTCCCCCTTCAACGCCCACCCTGCACAAGGAACTCGCACCACACACCGCCTCTGCGAAAGTGAGGTCCCACCACATGTCTCATCCTACCTTCCCAGTGTAGTTCCCCTAAACGATGATCCCGTGTGGATCTCGGCTGAGATCTACCATGTGCGAGCGATCGAAGAGACGTACGATACGCACAAGAGGCCGCCTATCTACGCGCGGAAGCTGACGTTGGGCGCGCGATGAGGCCTGATGTGTCGTGTTATTCTGAGGACAACAGCGCTTGCCACAGGTATCAGACCATGATACAATTCGTTTGCGTGACGTTGTGCTACATTATCAATGCTATCGGGAGGGTAGACCATGCCACAGGTGACCTGGATTGATCTACCGGCCCTGCTGACTGATGTCGTCGCGAACTTCGTTGCCAACGTGTGCGCAGGTATCCTGTTTGTCATCTTCGCAGCAGCCGTGCTGTGGTTGGCCGACAGGGAACTAGGCATCCTCGGGCGAGCGCGCGAGCGCAAAGAGCGACGGCTGCGAGACATGCGCAGGGCCGTACGACAGCTGGAGTTGCTCAGCGAGGAAGTCTCCTCGCTGCTAGAGAAGATACCGAAATGGCGTGACGACTTGACCAACACGCGCTGGGGACAGGTGTTCATCATCTCCACTCCGGCCTGGGACTCGGCTCAGTTGAGCGGTGAGTTGGCGAGACTCGTCGAGCCCGAGCTATTGGAGGGCCTGGTGCAGTTCTATGACGGGCTGGCCTGCACCGAGCGTTGGTTGCCTCTGCTGGCGCAAAGCTGGCTGGTGTCCGAGAACGAGATCGACAGCCCGGAAGGCAAACGCACTGCGCTCATTGCTATGGCGGTCGGAGGGCTGGCCCAGGCGGGGGAGGTCGGTCACACCTTGATGTGGCGCGTGGAGTCGGAGATTACAAGGCTGAATAGCAAGCTCCCTAGGGTAGCAAAGGATGCTCACGCCAGGAACAGCGAGACGGCGGCCGCCAAGCCCGAGGGATAACCGCTTCCTGCCCAAGGCTGGCCTGTAGCTGTTTCACGTGGTGCCGTGAAAGATGATCGGGCAGGTATCTCGTCGGTCCTCTATTACAGGGGCAAGGTGACTTTGCGGGCGAGGTGAACAACGGGGATTGTTGACATCATCAACATCTAACATGATTAGGTGGGGCGAAGCTCTGTTCCACGACACTTGTGGTCAAGAATGAGCGAGAGGTGAAGGGAGGATGTCCGATGTCGAAGGGCGATGAACTTTGGGAAAAGAGGGGGAAGCTGCTCAAGTACCTGTATGGGAAAGGGGCGATTGATCCCGATTGTGCCGCTGACATGGGCAAGGTGGGCGAAGCCATCGGTGTGGACTCGGAAACCCTCGACCGGCTGGTCGGGAGTCTGCTGCACGAGCAGCTAGTCGATGGCATGGACGATGACACGGCCGATTCAGGCCGCAGGGTCTTCTTAACGGGCGCCGGTTTCAGCGAGGCGAGGGGGATAGTAGTCTCCGAAGAATAGCTTCTTGAGCGCTGTGCCTCTCTTGAATACCAGAGCGTCAGTCAGGTCCGGGCGCGAGGATACGCCCGCCAAGACATAGCTGAGAGCGTAATCCTTCTCGACCACATCCGGCGGTACGCCGTGCTGCCGTGCCGCTTCTTGAATGCGGGAGCGCAGCGTTCTCACGACTCCCTCGCTATCGGAAGGTTGTCCTGAATCATCCAGCGGCGGTCACACGGGCCACGGCGGGGACGAGAGGGATCGAGCGCGTGGTACCGGCTCGCGCGCATCTTCAGGAGCGGCTGGAGGATGGATTCCCGAGTGCCGGCCTGCTCGAGCGCCCACCCGAGACGCTTGGCCACGGAGATTGTGCCGTACTGGCGCGCATATCGCACGAGCTTGCTTGCATCAAGGTTGTCGACATGGTTGTGTGCTATGCTGAACGCCTCGCCTATTCCACCGAAGATCCGTGGTGAGATGAAGGTCTCCAGGACTGTCCGCTCCCGGTCTGCGATGCGGACCCTTGAGTGCTCATCGACCCAGACCTCCTCGGTTCCGAAGAAGTGCTCCCTCTTGACGGAAACATACTCATAGCGGACCCCAGCGATCTCCCACGCGTGGCGACGCCTGCCCTTGCCATGGGAGCCCCGCATGCTGGGAGTCACCACCTTCTTAGGGGTGAACGCTGTGACAACCCGGGGTACCTGGTCCGTAAGGCCGTGGTAACTAAGAGCAGACCAGTGACTGATCGCCGACGGCGTCACCAGACGAGTGGCGATCACAAAGGGATGAACCCCAACCTGCCCGGGCGCTATTTCGGATGCGGCGTACAGTCCGCGCCTGAGCCTTGTGAGCAACCCGTTGTGCACCATTCGGGCCAGGAGGAAGCGAACATATCCTTGAGGAACCCCCGCACGCGGGGCAACATCCCTAGCTTCGGCGGTTGAGAAGACGAGCTTTCCTTCCTCGGCCAGGGCTCTGAGCAGTCTGAGGGCGTGCGTACCGGTACGTCTGGTCGGCGAATCAGTAGCCATGAGATCACTCCTATTGCCAATTATACTACGTAAGTGACAAGAAGTCAAACTTACGTAGTTCGTCTGGCAATCACTCTACCGTTGGTGAGGGTTCCTGCCGTAGATACGGGGGCGTGAGGACTATGGGACTTCGCAGTACCATGAGACTGTGCACGCGGGACAGCGAGACGGTGGCCGCCAAGCCCGAGGGATAACCGCTTCCCTTCGTGGATCGGGCCGCGGGAGACGGCGGACGTCGGACCCCTGGGGCAGTCGTTTCAAAGGGCCTGATTCGACGATGGCAGAAAGATCGCCAGGAAATGAATTTCCTGGCTCAACCCAGGAAGTCCCTACGGGACTTTTTGATTGTAGCGGGGGAATTCCATTCCCCCGCTCTGTGATACGCTCATAGTACGATTCATTAGGAGTCATGGCTTCACCTCCGCGCATCTGTAAGGTTGTGGTAGGTGATGAATTGTACCACGTCTTCAACCCAAGAGATGTCCGCAGGGTGCAAACCATGTTCCCGACGAGTTCTCTGGGGCTTGACACCGATTCAGAATTGTGCTATACTATGGACAACAGTACGGGACTGACTTCAGAAACAAAGGAGGAACAGGCAATGAAGAACCATTGGCTAAGAGGCTTGTTGTTGGGTGTGAGCCTAGCGCTACTCCTGGGGGGCACTGTGGCGCTGGCTCAACAGCAGATCACTGCGACCGCCGACCAGGAGTGCCTGCCGTGCTGGCCCGGCCCCTGGGGCCCTGACGCCGAACAGGACCCGACAGAGGAATATGTTCTCCGGATCACCGTTGAGAATCTGGACGAAAACCAGCTATTGTGTGAGCAGTGGACGGCTCCCGGCGCGGCTCCGCACTACCCCGTCTGCAGTCCGGAGGACATTGGCGAAGGGACTGTGCTGTTCTCCGTTGCGGCGGGGTGCGATGCGGATATGTGCATCTGGTATGGAGATCTTGAGGGTAAGCCGGATACGGATCCTTGCTTCGAGTTGGTGTTCGGCGAGTGGCGTGTGGACTTCTGGCAGCAGGACGGCGGGGAACCAGTCGTACCAGAGGTGATTCCGGCCTCGGTGAGTTTCGTCCTGGCAGAGACTTGCGTGGTGGAAGAGGTGGAAGAGTTCGTCCCCGAACCTGGGACCATAATGCTCCTGGGCAGCGGTCTGGCTGGGCTGGCAGGATACGCCACACTTCGGTGGAGGAGGAGAGAGTAGCCGACCGACTACTACCAAGCTATTGAAGGGCTGTCCTCTCGAGGGATGGCCCTTTTCTTCTTCCTTCTGAGGTCATCCATGGTGCCCTCGCACCACTCATTGTGTGACAAACCGAACCTGTCATTGCGAGGAGCCCGCAGGGCGACGAAGCAATCCCCAAGGGGTGGGTTGCACATTGCTTCGCAGCTCCTTCACTCCGTTCAGGACATGGCTCGCAATGACGGTGGGGCGTTCCTTTCGGACTTGACACCCACGGCATAATCCCTTCCCTTCGTGCATCGGGCGGCCTGAGACGCCGGACGTCGAACCCCTGGCGCAGTCCTTTCAAAGGGCGTGATTCGACGATGGCAGAAAGATCGCCAGGAAATGAATTTCCTGGCTCAAGCCAAGAAGTCCCATAGGGACTTTTCGATTGTAGCGGGGGAATTACATTCCCCCGCGAGCTGCACTTGACACCTCAGACCGAGTTCCCCACTGGAGGGTGTGGAAATACCCAGCATCCTCCTGCTGCGGCCTGAGACGCCGGACGTCGAACCCTTGGGCCAATCGTTTCAAAGGGCGTGATTCGACGATGGCGCAGAGATCGCCAGGAAATGAATTTCCTGGCTCAACCCAAGAAGTCCCGTAGGGACTTTTCTATTGTAGCGGGGGAATTCCATTCCCCCGCGAGCTGCCTTTGACAACTCAGACCGGCTTCCCCACTGGAGGGTGTGGAAACGCCCAGCATCCTCGTGCTGCGGCCTGAGACGCCGGACGTCGAACCCCTGGCGCAGTCCTTTCAAAGGGCGTGATTCGACGATGGCGCAGAGATCGCCAGGAAATGAATTTCCTGGCTCAACCCAAGAAGTCGCACAGGGACTTTTCGATTGTAGCGGGGGAATTCCATTCCCCCGCTAGCTGCTCGCAGATCTGCAGGGTGCGAGGGATCGAAGAGAGCTACGATGCCACGAAGCATCCGCTGATCTATCGTCAGAGGGTGACGTTGGGGGGGCGGTAGCGAGTGGTCAGGATGGGTTGCGACTTGTAACAACGCTTGTAGAATATTGACAGAAGGTGATACAATTACGGCCGCGGGTCTCCCTCGCGGCGTTTTTGTTGGCAAGAGTGATGGAGAGAGAAGGGCGGTGTCGGATGTCGAATGGGGATGAGTTGGGTAAGGGGGACGCCCTTGCGGCGGCCGCGTTGCCGCAGCTCGATGACCTAGTTGGGCGGCATGGTCTCTTGATCGAGGACATAGGAGCGCACCGCCTGAGCTGCGCCGAGGCGGCTGGGTTCGTGACCGCTGCCTTGGCGGCGATCGACCGCATAGCAGGGCCGGACAGCCAGTTCGCAGTGCGCGCCAAGAAGGCGGCTGACGCGTACGCGTTTTGGCAGCCTGGGGAGATGGTGCAGATTGTCGGAGCTCATTTAGTCGAGGTGCGACACGCCGTGGTGTCGGGCTGGCTGGTGAGTATTCAGGAGTTGGTTCACGCTCAGGTGTTTGGGGATTTCCTCGAGATGGCGGGGTATCTGCTGGAGGAAGGGTACAAGGATCCTGCTGCGGTATTGACGGGTGGGGTGCTGGAGGGGCACTTACGCAAACTCTGTGTGAAGCATGAAATACCCATAGAAGTTCCCGGCAAGCGTGGTGTGCCCCGGCCCAAGCCAGCCGAGACCATGAACGCGGATCTGGGACGGAAGCCAGTGTATTCGAAGCTTGACCACAAGAGCGTGACGGCCTGGCTAGATCTGCGAAACGACGCAGCGCACGGCCACTATCACAAGTACACGGATTCGCAGGTTGATCTGATGTTGCGGGGTGTCACGGACTTCCTCACACGGCATCCCGCCTAGTAGTCCCTTGTTTCGGCGCGGCGGCGACACGGCGTTTGGTGAGGGCCGGTTGATGACCACACCCAGGGGGATTCTTTCATGACGCTAGTGGTCAACGAGTTTCACACTCTCGAGGGCTTGTCAAAGACATTAGTGGTGGCTGCCGCGGACCGGCGGCTTTCTAATCCTGATGGATCATACAGGTGCCATAGGAGGAAGCTTTTCGGCATCCCCTATCTGCACGGCGCCATCTCTTACTTCGGGCTCGCAGAGGTTGTCCCGAGAGGTCGGAGCACTTATCTCGCTGATTGGCTGCCAGGTTTCATACTAAAACAGTCGGGAGTGGTAGATCTGCAAACTTTTGTCCACAATCTATGGGACGAACTGCAGCGCGTGGCTCCGAACGATCTGCTGCGAAAGAACGCATCTGGATTTCACATCTGCGGCTACGACGCACGAGGTCTTCCCGACTTCTGGTATCTCTCCAACATAGGAAGCATGGAGAACCTCGTGTACACGGACATCAAGGGGGCATACGCGGCCCCTGCATCCCACTTCCTCCGACGAGATGCCAAGACCAAGTTTGGCTGGGACGGCACGGACCCTGCGACAGCCATCAACGATGCACGCACATACTACAATGGGGATATCCGCGCACATGCGGCCCTGTGGGACATCCTTGATGCCAGCCTCGCAGCTCTCTTCCAGTTCCCGGACTTCAGGCGGCCGACGACCCCTCGTGGGTACGGCGAGTACGTGAAGTTCAAGTTCGAGGTCATCGCCTATGTGTATAAGAAGTGGGCGAAGAAAGAGATCATCGCTCCACCTATAGACGTCATCGTACTGCATAATCTCGGTCGACAAATCGAGACAATTGAGCTGTGACCCAGAGACCGGGTGCGACGCCCGATCGCCAGATGGCCAGCCCAACGCCGGGCACCGGCACGCGTGTTCGTAGCTGCTCTGCAGCAGGCCATCATAAGAGGATGTGAGAGACTGTGCGAGATGAGACAAGTGATTACCTACCCCGGCGAGGACGGATACCGGGTCCCTGAATGCCCAAGCCTGCCAGGGTGCGTGAGCCAGGGAAGGACAAAAGAAGAAGCAGTCGCGAACATCAGGAAAGCGATCCAGGTGTACACTGCCACCCTCAGGCAGGATGGTCTTCCTGTGCCTGATATGGGTTGAGCCGCGTCCTACGCCCGCGCGCAGGAACTGAGGTTAGGAGCTGACCAATGAGCTTGCCTCCAGAACAATATGTGATAGACTCGGACGGAAAGAAGACAGGGGTGATTCTTGCTCTCAGCCACTACGAACGCCTACTAGAGGACCTTCATGATCTAGCAGTAGTGGCCGAGCGCCGAGGGGAATACACCCTCACCTTCGAAGAGGTCAAACAGCGGCTCGAAGCGGATGGGATCATATAGCATCAAGCTCAAGAGGTCTGCTCAAAAAGACCTGCGGAGCCTGCCTCGACCGAGAGCGGCCCAAGCGGGCGAGGTCGGTCACACCTTGATGTGGCGCGTGGAACCGGAGATCACGAGGCTGAATAGCAAGCTCCCTAGGGTAGCAAAGGATGCTCACGCCAAGGACAGCGAGACGGTGGCCGCCAAGCCCGAGGGATAACCGTTTCCTGCCCGAGGTTGGCCCGCCGCTGTTTCACGTGGTGACCGTGAACGATGATCGGGCGCGCATTTCCTCGGAGCTATATCGGGTGCGAGGCATGGAGCAAGTCTACGACGCGACCAAGAACCCGCTGGTCTACACGCAGCCGATGACGCCGGAGGCGAGGTGAGAATGGGGGGCGCTCTTGGAGCACGACATCACCGATTCCAATCCGTGGCCAAGTCTGCTGGGCTGTGTGGGTGCGAGGGCGGCGCGCGACCATGAGTGCTGCAGGCTTTGATGCGAAGTACCGGCTCTTTAGGCACATAGACATCAGAACGCCAGACCTCGACTGGTTCGTCGCCTTGAACCCACAGGTATCCAGAATAGCCGATTTCGGATGCGGTACTGGGACGGAAACACTCGCGCTCATGCAAGCGTTCGATGCAGCAGAGGCTATCGGGATCGACATGGACGCGCCACTGATCGCGCAGGCCACCGACTTCCTTGGGCACATCAAGAACGCTGCGAAAATCGTGTCCATCCGAGCTGGGTACGGCAACGCAGAGCACCGGGAGTGGTGGGAGACGCGTATACCTGAGTTCGTCAAAGGGCTCGTGCTTGACCAGATTCCCGCCGGTTTCCGTGAAGGGGTTCGAGAAAGATCCGTCCGTTTCATCGAGGCAGATATCAGCAGACCAGTCGACGGTGTGCCATCTGACTATTTCGATCTGGCATACTGCAACAAGGTTCTCTATCACATTCTGTGCGATGATGGGGACAGTAAGGTGCAATCGGCTGTCAGCCAAATGGCGCGAGTCGTGGCAGAGGCACGCTGGGTTGTAGCGGTTGAACCGGTATCTTGCGGACCTGAGGGTGGGCACACCGTCGATCTTACGCAGTTCTTCCTGAGGGCCGGACTGCGCGAGTGGCCAGCGGCGTATCGCGGGATAGAGCCGCAAGGGGTCCTACGTCGATACGTGTACAGGAAAGTCTCTGGAGCGTGAAGCTGAGGGGATGCAAGGGCAAGACGGAGCC
The DNA here is from genome assembly GCA_030613785.1 of Chloroflexota bacterium. GTDB lineage: Bacteria > Chloroflexota > Anaerolineae > UBA7937 > B3-Chlor > JAUWLF01. Next base: position 38,216 of record JAUWLF010000027.1, read on the forward strand.
ATTGTCAAGAGGACCGATAGGGTTTCGAGAGCCCGGTGAGAGGGGCGGCTCGGAGGGAGAGGTGTGATTGACGTGGAGACAGCCCTGAAGATCGTGCTTGGCGGGGCGGTGGCGTTGCTGCGAAGCTGAAGGGGGTGAGGTGGACATGGAGTCGTGGTGTGGTCAGGTGCTGGTGAACGCGTTGGGGGAGTTGGTTGGTGGGACGGTGGTGGCAATCGTGTTCGGTGTCGTGGTCACGTATGTGGTTGGGCTGCGTCAGTGGGCTAGGCAGCAAGACGCCGAGAGGGAGGAGCGTATTCGGAGAGCGCTGACGTACTTGAGGCTGATCAGGAACGAGATCAGGGCAATGGTCAAGGCGCTCCCCGACTACCGTAATGCGTTGAAGAGTCAGAAATGGGGGACGGACGTTCCGCTCGTGGTGCCGGTCTGGGACGTGGTGAAACAGAGCGGGGAGCTCACGACGTTGGTGAAGCCTGAGCTGTTGACGAGGACTGCACAGTTTTACGGGGCCATTGGGTACGCGAGTCGCTTGTTGGACTTCTTGATCATGGGCTGGTACACGGATGAAAGGGGCGTGCCGGACTTGGAGGGCAAGCAGGAGCAGTGCAGAGACGCGGTGGAGGACTATCTGCGGCAGGCGGAGGACCTGGCCGAAAAAGTGGTCCCGCAATACACCGAGGAGATTCGCAGGCTTGAAGAGCGGGTGGCGTAGGCGACTCTGGACCTAAACGTGATGGTGACACGGGCACTAACCGATGGGGGTAGTGCCCGTGTTTTTTGGTCATCGGTTCCCGCGTGCGGCGGGAACTCCATTCCCGCGCTGGTTGCATTGCACACCTCACACACATTCCCGCTGCCACCCCTTTGCATTTGCCGCCAAATCTGCTATGATTGGCGCACCCGTCCTTTGGTCCCACGTACTGCTCGCCGGGGGTGACGAGTGACCAACCCCGATCCCTTCAGGACGTATCTGACTGAGCTGCGCAAGAGCCTTGCCACCGGTGGAGCCACCGAGCTCACCCACCGCTCCGCACTGGAGACCTTGCTCAACTCCGTTGGCTCTGGCACACGCGCAGTGCATGAGCACTCGCGTGTCCAGTGCGGCGCTCCCGACTTCATCCTCGTCCGAGCCCAGACCCCCGTCGGCTACGTCGAGACCAAGGACATCGAGGCGAACCTCGACGCCGTGGAGCGGTCCGACCAACTGAAGCGCTACCTCCCTTCCCTCAGCAACCTCATCCTCACCGACTACCTGGAGTTCCGCTGGTACGTCGAGGGCGAGCATCGGGAGACGGCCCGTCTGGCAAAGGTGACCCGCGATGGCAAGGTCAAGAGCTCAAAGGCTGGCATTGGTGCTGTCTCCGACCTCCTGGATAAGTTCTTCGCCCAGGAAGCCCCCATCCTGGGTCGCCCCAAGGACCTGGCCCAGCGCATGGCTAGCCTGGCCCGCATGATCCGCGAACTGATAGAGGAGACCTTCAAGCGGGAGGGCGAGGAGGGGAAGCTCCACGCCCAGTTGTCTGCCTTCCGCGAGACGCTGATCCCCGACCTCAGCCCCCAGCAGTTCGCCGACATGTACGCCCAGACCATCACCTACGGCCTCTTCGCAGCGAGGGTCAGCAGCCGCGCCCCAGCGGACTTCACGCGGCAGCAGGCCGCCTGGAACCTGCCCAAGACCAACCCTTTCTTGCGGAAGCTGTTCAACGAGATCGCCGGACCAGACCTCCCAGATCCGATCGCCTGGGCTGTGGACGACCTGGCCCACCTGCTGGCCCGGGCGGACATGTCTGAGATCCTGGAAGACTTCGGCAGGGCCACCCGGCAGCAAGATCCCGTGGTCCATTTCTACGAGACCTTCCTGGCGGCCTATGACCCCAGGATGCGCCAAAGAAGAGGCGTGTACTACACTCCAGAGCCGGTGGTCTCTTACATCGTCCGCTCCATAGACCACATCCTCAAGACCACCTTCGACCGTCCCTTGGGCCTGGCTGACGAGAGGGTGATGATCCTCGATCCGGCCTGTGGCACCGGCACCTTCCTCTACTTCGTGATCCAGGAGATCTACGACACCGTGACCAAGACGGTGGGCAAGGGTGCGTGGAACGCCTACGTGAGGGAGAAGCTGCTGCCGCGCATCTTCGGTTTCGAGTTGCTCATGGCCCCCTATGCCGTGGCCCACATGAAGCTGGGCATCCTCCTCCAGGAGACGGGGTACGACTTCTCTGGCGACGAGCGGCTGGGGATCTATCTCACCAACTCCTTGGAGGAGGCGATCACCAAGGCCGAAACGCTGGGCTTCGCCCGGTTCATCAGTGAGGAGGCAGACGCCGCCGCGGAGATCAAGAAAGAGAAGCCCATCATGGTCGTGCTGGGCAATCCCCCGTACTCGGTGAGTTCGGCCAACAAGGGAGCCCACATCGAGCACTTGATGGACCGGTACAAGGAGGCCGTCCGGGACGAGCGACAGATAGCTCCTTTGTCGGACGACTACATCAAGTTCATCCGGTTTGCCCACGACCGAATCGAGCGGACCGGGTATGGTGTGATCGGTATGATCACGAACCACTCCTACCTGTCTGGCCTCATTCACCGAGGGATGCGTCAGGAATTGATGGATACCTTCTCGGAGATCTACGCTCTGGACCTTCATGGAAGCGCGAAACTGCGAGAGACCGCTCCAGAGGCTATGCAGGATGAGAACGTGTTTGACATCCAGCAGGGAGTGGCTATTGCCTTCTTCGTCAGGCCACGTGCGAAGAGCGATCACACCACGGTGCTCCATGCGGACCTTTGGGGCCCGCGCCGGGGCAAGGAAACGTACCTGGCCTCCAATGACATCAGTACCACCCAATGGGCACGGCTATCGCCTATGCCGCCGTACCGCTTTCTTGTGCCCAAGGATTTCGAATTGCAGGATGAGTATCTCAAGGCCCCCGGGCTTCGAGAGATTGCCCCGGCAAGGGTTTCCGGCGTTCAGACAAAGCGGGACAGATTCGCTCTCGATTTCGACGAACCAGTGCTGCGGCATCGGATCTCGATCTTCCGAGATGCTGACCTGCCAGATGGGGAAGTCGCAGAACGGTTTGGCCTAAAGGACATACGAGAGTGGACCGTTGCAGAAGCAAGGCGAGGACTTCGAGCGGACACTCTCTGGGAGGACCGATTCGTTCGCTCTCTGTACAGGCCGTTTGACGTTCGCCACCTGTTCTACAGCGACCATGTGATTGCCAGGCCACGATTCGCGGTCATGCGCCACATGCTTCAAGAGAACGTTGGGCTGATAACCGTGCGCCAACTGGCGAGACAGCCCTTCAGTCATGTGTTCGTGACGCGGTACATAGGAGACGGCAACGCGATCTCACCGAGTTCGCGCGAATACAACTCCTATTTCCCCCTGTATCTATACCCTGCTCCCGAGAACGTCGAAGCGAGACTGTTCTCTCGCGACACGGCCACCCGCTCAGCCAACCTGTCATCCGACTTCATCGCCACCGTCGCCGACAAGCTGCTCCTCGACTTCGTCCCCGACGGCAAGGGCGACCTGGAGAACACCTTCGGCCCCGAGGACATCTTCCACTACATGTACGCCGTCTTTCACTCCCCCACCTACCGCGAGCGATACGCCGAGTTCCTCAAGATAGACTTCCCCCGCCTGCCCCTGACCTCGGACCTGGAGCTCTTCAGGGCCCTGGCCCGGAAGGGCGAGGAACTGGTGGCCCTGCACCTCATGGAGTCCCCCAGGCTGAACGACCTGATCACCAGATTCCATGGGGAAGACTCCAACGAGGTGGAGAAGGTGCGCTACGCCGAGACCAGCGAGGAGCGCCCCGGGCGGGTCTACATCAACAAGACGCAGTACTTCGAGGGCGTTGAGCCAGACGTGTGGGAGTTCCACATCGGCGGCTACCAGGTGCTGCACAAGTGGCTCAAAGACCGCAAAGGGCGCAAGCTATCCTTCGATGATCTGCTCCACTACCAGAAGATCGTCGTCGCCCTTGAGGAGACCATGCGGCTCATGGAGGAGATTGACTATTTGATTCCTGGTTGGCCGATCGAGTAACGGCCCATCAGCGCCGGCAGACAATAGAGGCAAGGCAGACTCAACCCTAGCGCGCCAGTGACGGCGCGCCGAATTATGGAGAGGAGGAGCACTCATGAGCGAAGCGAAGAGGTTTCTCACCGTCATTGCGCTGACCATCGGTGTGGCGGTGCTCGTGTCGGCCACTGTGGGACTGGCAGTGGCCCGGGCGTCAGAGCCCCCAAGCCAGGTGGCTGCGCCCACTGCCCTGGGCAGCGCCTTCACCTACCAAGGCCAGCTCAAGGCCGGCGGCAATCCCGTAAACGACACCTGCGACATGGCCTTCCGTCTCTACGACGAGGCCAGCGACGGCAGCCAGGTTGGGACCGCCATCAGCACCACCGTTCCTATCACCGATGGCCTGTTCACCGTCCAACTGGACTTCGGCGGCTCGGCTTTCGACGGTGACGCCCGATGGCTGGGGATCAAGGTCAA
>JAUWLF010000128.1 GCA_030613785.1 Chloroflexota bacterium
CGACCGCAACGCCTGCTCCGTCCGACGAGGGGAGAGCCAGGCCTTGCTTGGCGAGAATGGGGCCGGCAAGACCACCTTGATGAAGATCCTGACAGGCTTGTATCAGCCCGATGAGGGCCAGGTCTGGATAGACGGTCAGGCTGTCTTGGTGCGTTCCCCTCGCGATGCCATAGATTTGGGGGTAGGCATGGTTCACCAGCACTTCATGTTGGTGGAGTCTCATACCGTCGCGGAGAACATCATTCTGGGTCTGGATGTGCCGCGCTTCGTGCTGAACCTGGGGCGCGTTGATGGGCAGGTAGCCGAGTTGGCTGATCGCTACCATCTTCAGGTTGATCCCCGGGCGAGGATTTGGCAGCTATCAGTAGGGGAGCAGCAGCGGGTTGAGATACTGAAAGCGCTATACCGCGGCGCGCGCATCCTGGTGATGGATGAGCCCACCGCCGTGCTGACCCCTCAGGAAGTTGAAGAGCTATTCAATACCTTGCGTCGCATGGCTGACGAAGGACACACGGTCATCTTCATCAGCCATAAACTGGGTGAAGTCATGTCCATCGCCGACCGCATCACTGTGCTGCGCCGTGGAGAGGTCGTGGACACAGTGCTTGCCGGAGACACGAACAAGAAATCTCTGGCTCGGATGATGGTCGGGCGCGAGGTCTTGTTCAGTGTCGACAAGGAAAAGTCGGAGCCCGGCGCCGTCGTTCTGGAGATCGATAGTGTGACTGCTTTTGGCGATAAGGGGTTGAAAGCCCTGCGAGACGCTTCCCTTACCGTCCGGGAAGGTGAGATCCTCGGCATCGCCGGTGTGGCCGGCAACGGCCAACGGGAGCTGGCCGAAGTGATTGCGGGCCTTCGACGTGTGAGCGAGGGTCGTATCCTGTTGGGCGGTGAGGATGTAACCGGTCGTACTCCCCGGGAGCTGATAGACAAAGGGGTGGGCTATATCCCGGCGGACAGAACCGGCGTAGGGCTGGTGTTGAACCTCAGCGTAGCTGACAATCTGATTCTGAAGTCCTATCGACACTCGCCCATTTCCGGCAGGTTCTTCCTCGACGGGCAAGCCATTGCAGATCATGCTGGGGGACTGATGCACGAGTACGATGTGATGGCGCCGAGCATTGAGACGCGCACACGGTTGCTTTCGGGCGGCAATCTGCAAAAGCTCATCCTTGCTCGCGAGATATCATCGCGACCGACTTTGATGGTGGCGGTGTATCCCACACGGGGGTTGGACGTAGGAGCAACGGAGGCGGTGCGACGGCTAATCTTGGAACATCGCCAGGCCGGTGGGGCCATCTTGATGATCTCTGAGGACCTGGATGAACTACTCAGCATGAGCGACCGTATTGCGGTGATGTACGAAGGTCGAATCATGGGTGTCGTGCCAGCCGAGGAAGCCACCATGGAGGAGCTGGGTCTCATGATGGCCGGTGCGTCCGGGAGGGAAGCATAGGGTGGAGAGCAGCGGTGGGAGGGCGCTCCCAGCCCTGCGGGGTTTTTCTGTTAGGCTAGAGCCACGACTCGAGGTGCCCCGCTGGCTGCCCTATGCCGTACCTGCTCTCAGTCTGGGCATCGCCTTGATCCTGGGCATGCTGCCTATGCTCGCTCAGGGGATCAACCCCATCACCGGCTATCGCGACATGCTATTGCTGGCCTTTGGCAGCGCGTACGGCATCTCCGAGACAGTAATGAAGGCCATCCCCTTGATGCTAGCCGGTCTCGGTGTGGCACTGGCTTTTCGCATGTTGGTCTGGAACATCGGGGCGGAAGGGCAACTCTACATGGGCGCCTTTCTGGGTGCTCTGGTGGCCTATACCTGGCCCCATGCGCCGGCGTGGGTTTTGCTGCCGGCCATGATAGCTGGCGGGTTCCTAGGAGGAGCGCTCTGGGGAGCCATCCCCGGGGCTCTCAAGGCCTTCCTGGGCGTGAATGAGATCATCACCAGTTTGATGCTGAACTACATCGCCATACAGTGGATCAACTACCTGGTTATCGGTCCCTGGCAGGACCCGGCGAGCCTTGGGTTTCCACGTACCACGCGCCTGAGCCCCAGCGCAATCCTGCCCAGGATCACCGAGGCATGGTACTTGCCCATGACCGTCTTCCTGGTCGTGGGTGCAGTTGTGGTTCTTTACTGGATCTTCCGTCGGTCGGAGGGGACAGGGGAGAAGCTCAGGCTAGCTGGAGGGGCGTTGTTGGTGGGTCTCCTTTCCGTCGGAGCGATCTACCTCCTCAATGGTCGGCGAGTGCATTTGGGGTTGGTTGTGAGCGTGGCTGCGGCCGCCATCTTGTCGCTGGTGCTGACCCGGACTCGCTGGGGCTACGAAGTTCGAGTGATAGGGGAGAACACCCGGGCTGCCAGGTATGCAGGGATGAATCTCGCCCGCAACATTGTGCTCGTGATGATGATCAGTGGGGGCATGGCTGGGCTGGCGGGGATGAGCGAGATCGCGGGGAATCTGCACCTCATCAAGCGAGGTTTCTCGCCAGGCTATGGATACACGGCCATCATTGTGGCCTGGCTGGCCAGGCTCAACCCCTGGGGAGTGATCGTTGTCTCCTTGCTGCTAGCGGCCCTTTTCCGCGGGAGTGATGCAATTCCAGGAGCCCCTAAGTCCCTCGGCATGATGCTGCAAGCAGTGATCTTTTTTGTGCTGATCGGTGGAGATGTGTTGGTTCGCTATCGCATCCGGCTTGAGCGCACGACCTAGAGCGGGAACATGCCAGACATCTTTGTTTTCGTCACCATCATCTTGAGCGCTGGCGTCGCGGCAGGGACGCCTATCCTCTATGGTGCCGTGGGGGAGATCTTCACCGAGCGGTCTGGCATACTGAACCTGGGCGTGGAAGGGATGATGCTGGTTGGCGCCCTCACCGGTGTGGTGGCGTCATTGGCGACGGGCAGCGCCTGGGTGGGCGCCCTGGCAGGAATGGCGGCCGGTGGGTTGCTGAGTCTGATTCACGCTTTCATTTCCATCACTCTCCGCGGCGATCAGGTGGTGAGCGGATTGGCACTGACCATCTTTGGCGCAGGATTGAGCGCGTTCTTGGGGTTTCCGTACGTCAATGTCCCAGCCCCGAGGTTCTCAGCGCTGCCCATCCCCGTACTGGAAGACATCCCCTTCCTAGGGCCCGTGCTGTTCCAGCAAGATATGACCGTCTACATCTGTTTCGCCCTGGTTCCGCTGGCATGGTTCTGGATCAACCGGACGCGACCTGGTCTACATCTGCGGGCGGTGGGGGAGAATCCTGCCGCGGCTGATTCGCTAGGGGTGAACGTAGTGTTGACCCGCTACGTATACACCGTCTTCGGGGGAGCCCTTTGTGGGCTAGGCGGAGCGAGCCTGAGCTTGGCCTATGCTCCGGGCTGGATCGAGAACATGACCGCCGGCTGGGGGTGGATTGCCATAGGTCTGGTTATCTTCGCAGCTTGGGATCCGTGGCGAGCGGCTCTTGGGGCTTACCTGTTCGGGTCCATCAGTCGAGTGGTCTTCGACGTGCAGATGATGCCTACGGGTGGTCTGCCACAGCTCGTCAGAATCCTACTGACGCCTGAGTTCTTGCGCATGATGCCGTACGCAGCGGTGATCATCATCCTCGTCTTGGCTTCCCGAGAGGCTGTTAGAAAGCGGATAGGAGCCCCGGCCGCCCTCGCGGTGCCCTACACGCGTGAGGAAGGTGGGAGATGAGCCTACCAATGGGCTGATTTGACACCCATGAGGCAATGTTGTATAATATCTGTTTAGGTAGTTGACATGCGATTCGTCAGAGCGCTGGGCTATCGGGTTCGCTTGCTCCCTATCAGTACTCGTATTCGCATTGGGAGGCCCCTGTCTATGGGAGTGCGGTCAATACAGCTTGTATCTCTGTGATCCTCGCGTAGATATCTGGTACGCGAAGCTGGCGCACTGGAGAACTCGGTGGCTCTGCCATGGCGTGGTTTGGGGTGGGGCAGTCGAGGCTTTTTTGTTTGTTGTGGACTCTGCCTGGGCATCAGGCAGGAGGATCGATCGTCCAGTTGGACGAGCACCCCGACGCTGTCCTGACGGGAAGTCAAAGTAGGAGGGTATCTTGGAGATCACGGATTTCTCAGGCTTGCGAGTGAGTCTAGCTTCTCCTGAGCAGATTCTGGCCTGGTCCCACGGCGAGGTCACGAAGCCCGAGACGATCAATTACCGGCGTTTGAGACCAGAAAGGGACGGCCTCTTCTGCGAGGCAATCTTCGGTCCTACCAAGGACTGGCAATGCTATTGTGGCAAGTACAAGAAGATCCGCCACAGAGGGATTGTCTGCGAGAAGTGTGGCGTGGAGGTCACACGTTCCCGTGTCAGACGCGAGCGCATGGGTCATATCAGGCTGGCTTCTCCGGTGGCCCATTTGTGGTACACTCAACGCGTGCCAAGCTACATGGGACTACTTCTTGACATATCGAGACGAAACCTGGATCGCGTGCTCTATTTCGCTCAGTACATGATCACGGAGATCGATGAAGAGTCTCGGGATCGAGTGCTCCGCAAGCTCGACGAGAAGCTGTCCAGTGAGATTGAGAAACTGCAGGAGGATTTGAGTCAGCGCGTCGGTGAGGTAGAGGAGCAAGTGGGGCAGAAGGTAGCCCGGCTCGAGGCCAAGGCGGAGAGGATCAAGACCACACACGGGGAGCAACTGGCCGAGGAGACTGACCGCATCATGCGCCAGGCGAGTGGCCTCCAAGCCAGGATTGGCAAGGCCATGAGCAAAGTCATCAGGAAGGAGATAGTTTTCGAGGCCTCTGGTGAAGTGTTAGTGCCAAGTCGCGCCAAGGTGACGCGAGATCATCTGAGCGCCCTGAATCGGTCGGTCCAGGCCCAAATCGAGGAGACAGAAAGCGCCATACGAGAGCAGCAAGAGCAGAAGTTGGCCCCCATTGAGGCGGAGATCGATCAGCTGCGGCACGAAGCTGAGGAAAGAATCCGTGAGTTCACGAGAGACGTCGACGAGGAAGAAAAAGCGTTGAAAGGCTCAGCGGAGGAGCAACGCCAGGAGATAAGAGGCGTCAAAGTCAAACAGTTCCTGAACGAGGCTCAGTACCGGGAATTGGAGGAGAAGTGGGGTCGCTTCTTCAGCGCCGAGATGGGAGGCCAAGCCCTCTATGATGTCTGCAAGAACCTTGACTTGGATGAGATGGCTGATGAGCTGCGGCGTGAGGCAAGCGAGAGTGGCTCCAAGCAGCGACGCAAGAAGGCGACGAAACGGCTGGGGGTGGTGGAAGCGCTGCGCAAGTCTGGCAATCGTCCGGAATGGATGATTCTGACTGTCCTGCCGGTCATTCCGCCGGATCTGAGGCCGATGGTGCAATTGGATGGGGGACGCTTTGCGACCAGCGACCTCAATGATCTGTATCGCCGAGTTATCAACCGTAACAATCGGCTCAGGCGTCTAGTGGAGTTGGGAGCGCCTGATGTCATCATCCGAAACGAGAAGCGGATGCTTCAGGAAGCTGTGGACTCCCTCATTGACAACAGCCGTCGCGGCAAGGCTGTGTCTTCGCGAGGCAGGAGAAAGCTGAAATCGCTCTCTGACATGCTCAAGGGCAAGCAGGGTCGGTTCCGGCGCAATTTGCTGGGAAAGCGAGTTGACTATTCTGGTCGCTCCGTCATCGTGATCGGGCCTCATCTCAAGTTGCATCAGTGTGGCTTGCCAAAGAGTATGGCGCTTGAGCTGTTCAAGCCGTTCGTCATGCACAAGCTAGTCGAAAACAGCTACGCACACAATGTAAAGGGCACACGACGAATCATCGAACAGATGCGGCCTGAGGTCTGGGAGGTGTTGGAGGAGGTAGTCAAGGATCATCTGGTACTCCTGAATCGAGCGCCGACTCTGCATCGCCTCGGCATCCAGGCTTTCGAACCTGTGCTGGTGGAAGGGAATGCCATAGAGATTCATCCTCTGGTTTGCAGTGCTTTCAACGCCGATTTCGATGGAGACCAGATGGCGGTTCATGTCCCTCTCTCACAGGCGGCACAGCAGGAAGCCCGGGAGTTGATGCTGTCCAGCCACAATCTGCTATTGCCCTCCAACGGCGAGCCAACAGTGAGCCCCACAAAGGACATGGTTCTGGGTTGTTACTACCTGACACTTGAGGAGGACGGTTGCAGGGGTGAGGGGAAGGTCTTCTCTGATCTGGATGAGGTGATCTTGGCCTATGAACTGGGCCAGGTGGACTTGCACGCGAAGATCAAGCTGCGCACCAAAGTCCTCGTCACGAAGAGGAGATTCACGAGGATCATAGACACAACCGTGGGACGAGCCATCTTCAATTCGGTACTGCCTGAGGAGATGCGATACGTAGATGAGGAGATAGACAAGGGCAAGCTGCGGCAACTGGTGGCCGACTGCTACCAGAGACTAGGCCCCGCGGCCACGGCAGAGATGGTTGACAACATCAAGGATCTGGGGTTCAGATATGCTACTCAATCAGGGCTCACCATTGCTGTCAGCGATATTACCATTCCGGAGGTGAAGGGGCAGATCCTTGAGGAGGTCTCCGCAGAGGTGGAGGAGATCGAACGGCAATATCGTCGAGGGCTAATCACGGAGAACGAGCAATACGTCAAGAAGGTGGAGCTCTGGACCCAGGCCATGGATGACGTTACCGAGGCTGTGGCAAATGCCTTGGATCACACAGGCCCCATCTGGCTCATGGCGGCCTCAGGAGCTACCAAAGGGGGGTTCCAACCCATCAGGCAGTTGGCTGGGATGCGTGGCCTAATGGCTGATCCGGCGGGCCGTATCATCGAGCTACCCATTCGGTCCAACTTTCGAGAGGGGTTGAGCACCTTGGAGTACTTCATTTCCACTCACGGGGCTCGTAAGGGCTTGGCAGACACGGCTCTCCGCACGGCAGACGCTGGGTATCTCACCCGTCGTCTGGTGGACGTTGCCCAGGATTCGATCATCAACGCTGAGGATTGTGGAACCAAGAGTGGAATACTGATCGGAGCAGAGAGGTCAAGGGAAATCGGTGAGACGTTCGGGGAGCGCCTCTGGGGCCGAGTGCTGGCGGCCGATATCGTGGCTCCAGAGACGGGTGAGGTCATCGTAGCGAAAGACGAGATGGTCACTAGGGCGCACATCGCCAAGATCGAGGAGGCCGGAGTTCTTGAGGCATACGTTCGGTCTCCACTCACATGTCAATTGCGGCATGGTGTGTGCAGGAGGTGCTATGGAAGAGACCTGGCTCGTGACGGCCTAGTCGCGCTGGGCGCGGCGGCGGGGATCATCGCAGCCCAATCCATCGGCGAGCCAGGCACTCAGTTGACGCTCCGCACTTTCCACACAGGCGGCGTAGTGGAAGGTGAGCACAGAGACATCACTCATGGCTTGCCTAGGGTTCAGGAGCTCTTCGAGGCCAGAAGCCCCAAGGGTCAGGCCATCATCTCCGACATGGAAGGTACGGTGCAGATACTGCACGGGGATGGACTGCGGAAGATAGTCGTAACGGCGACCGATGTGTATCGGGATGAGCATCCCGTGAAGTTTGGCTACAAGATCCTGGTCGAGGACGGCGACGAGATCGAGAGGGATACGGTCATCGCTGAGCGCGGAAGCGAAGGGAGCCCACGGTTTGATCAGGTGGTAGCGCGGAGCAGTGGCAGGGTGATCGTGGAGGACAGGAAGATCACCATCTATCGGGAGGAACAGATAGTCTCAGAGTACGAGGTAGCTTCCGCTGCTCGCATCGGGGTCAGGAACCTTCAGAAGGTGAGTGCTGGTGAACAGCTAACCGAAGGACCTTTGAATCCTCATGAGTTGCTGCGCATCCAGGGGCGGGAAGCGGTGCAGATGTATCTGCTGGAGGAGATACAGAGGGTGTATCGCTCTCAAGGTGTGACTATCAATGACAAGCACATCGAGATGATCGTTCGTGAGATGCTTGGCAAGGTGGCGGTCACGTTGGCAGGAGACACCGAGTTCCTGCTCGAGGAGAAGGTTGACCGCCTTGCTTTTGAGGAAGCCAACAATCGAGTCGTGGAGCAGGGCGGCAGTCCAGCCACGGCCCAGCAGGTGCTTCTCGGCATCACGAAAGCGGCTCTCATTACTGAGAGCTTTCTGTCCGCTTGTTCCTTCCAGCACACGATAAACGTATTGGCTAGGGCAGCCATTGAAGGCAAGGTGGACGAGCTTCGGGGGCTGAAGGAGAATGTGATCATTGGCAAGCTGATCCCAGCGGGGACGGGCTTCCGTACGAAGGAAGAGGAGCAGGAAGCGGAGGCTGACAGGGAGAAAGAGGAGATAGAAACAGGGCTACAGTTGGAGATGGTGTGATGCGACGTGCATACACGCGAACTCTGTAGCTCTAGGGCGGGTGAGTCTCAACTGGTCATGGCCTGAGAGGCCGCGATCAGAAACCGAAACTAAAGGGGGAAATCTGAGGGATAATGGTAGAGAAGGTTGTGGGCGAAGAAGAATCAAGCAACGAGGAAGACGCCGGATCGCCCATGTGGAAGTTCCTCAATGAGGAGTACGACTACAAGCGCCCCAAGCGCGGAGACATCAGGTACGCCGAAGTGATGAGCATGAATGATGATGAGATCATAGTCGACATCGGTGGCAAGACGGAAGGGATCGTGCCCAAAGGCGACTTGCAGAGGATGGGACCTGAGGCTCTTGCCGAGATCGAGGTGGGTGACAAGGTACCGGTGTACGTGCTCAGACCGGAGAGCGCAGATGGCGATGTGATCGTTTCCCTCAACATGGCGCGCACGATGGAGGACTGGCGCAGGGCTGAGAAGCAGTTTGAGGATGGGGATATCTTCGAGGGCACGGTGTCAGGACACAACAAGGGTGGTCTTCTCGTTTACTTTGGCCGAATCAGAGGCTTCGTGCCGTCGTCGCAGTTGACTGGGCTTGGCAGACGGACAGGCCATGAGTCTCGCATGGAGATGCTGTCAAAGATGGAAGGCCAGAAGATGACGCTGAAGGTCATAGAGGTGGATCGTCAGCGCCGTCGGCTCATCTTGTCCCAGCGCGCCGCTGCACGTGAGTGGCGTGAGAAGCGGAAGGCGGATCTGCTGAACGAACTTCAGGAAGGTGACATCCTCACTGGGGCGGTCAGGAACCTCTGCGATTTTGGCGCGTTCGTTGATCTTGGAGGTGCCGATGGCTTGATCCACATCTCCGAACTGTCTTGGCGACGTGTGAAACATGCCCGCGAAGTGCTGAATGTGGGGGACGAGGTGGAGATCTATGTTCTGCGCGTCGATCGCGAGCGGAAGCGCATAGGCCTGAGCCTGAAACGCCTGCAACCCGATCCCTGGCATGTTGCCGAGGAAACGTATGAGGTCGGGCAGATCGTGAAGGGTATGGTAACGAACATTGTGGATTTCGGAGCCTTCGCTCGCATCGAGGATGGGATCGAGGGTTTGATCCATGTCTCTGAGTTATCTGATGGGGACTTCGCTCCGCAGGACTTGGTGAGGGAAGGGGAGGAGCTCTATGTGAAGATCCTCAGCATAGACGCTGATCGGCAGCGGATGGGTCTCAGCCTGAAGCAGGCGCCAAGCAT
>JAUWLF010000184.1 GCA_030613785.1 Chloroflexota bacterium
TTAGGCGAAGAAAAACCACCTTGGCACCCCGTGAATCACTGACGTGACTGAAGCCCCGAGGGCACCGAAGACCTTTTCCAGTCGAGTCACTCCTCTGAGTGCGTTCAGTGATCCGGCTGCTCCACCACGTCGATCTCTTCCTCGCTCAACCCATACAACTCATACACCCGCGCGTCAATCTCCTCGTCGGTGGCCTCGATTTGCCGCTGGTAGAGTTCCTTGTCGGCGGGGATCGTGGCCGCGGCTAGCTTGTTGTGTAGCGCCAACATGCGCTCCACCAGCGCGACCATCTTGTCGTGCCGGGCCACGTCCATCGGGTCGTCGAAGTTGATGCTGCGGATGGGCAGTCGTTCGAGGAACTGAGTCCAGAAACGCACGTACCCACCACGCAAAGTCGTTGCCACCTGAACTAGGTATTGGAATAGAAGCGCCGTATTGAGCAAACCGAGTACGTACAGAGGAGATTCCTGAACCCCATCCAGTAGGACAATCCCGTAGCCGGTCTTATAGAAATGCCCTGCGTCGTCATAAGCAAATGAAGGCACGTTGTTGTAATCTGGGACCACGATCTTGTGGTACTGAAACAACGTCATGCTCTTGGGGTACCCAAAGGCGAACCAGTTTGCCCCTCTGAATCTGCCTTTCTCGCGTGCTGCGAGCTCGGGTTTGTGTGCTTTCAAGTACGAATACGCCAGGGGATACTCGGTGGAAAGCTCATTTTCGGACAGCAATCGACAATCTGCCTCTTCAATGACGTAGGGACATATCAGAGATGCCGCAGTGCTGAGCGGTTCGTATCGGCGAATATCCTTCCCGCGCAGAAACGGTTTGACAATGCCTGGATCAACACGTACTTCCTCACCGGTGACCTTGCTAGTTCCGACAATGAAACCTGCATCTGAGTGGCACTCGTCCAACACGAAGATCGCGTCAGCACTCGTCTGTGTGCCCACAAAAACGTGGGCCACATCCCCCAACTTGACCGGCATCTCGCTCAGTCGCTCGAACAGCGCTGCCCCCGGCCCCACGACAAAGTTCCACTCCTTCTCCGTCACTCTGTCGGCGCGGATTTCGCTCTCGACGTCCTCACCGTTGGCGCGCCAGGCATCCAGGTCGTGGGCCTTGACGTAGCCAAACTGCTTGTTGCCGCCCTTGTCCAGGAAGAGGAGGCAGGTGTAGGTGGTCGCCCCAGCGAAGACTTGCTGGTCGCCAAAGTGGACGATCTCGCCCAAGTGCTTGCCCTTGGCAATCAACTCGCGCAACGGTTCGCCGTATTTGGCCTGGAAGAACTTGTGGGGCAGGATGTAGCCCATTCGCCCTCTGTCGTTGAGCAGTTGCAGCGCACGTTCCACAAAGACGACGTAGATATCGTAGTTGCCTTTGCTGGCCGCCGCGTACTGCTCCTTGTAGAGTTCCACCTCCACAGGTGCCCATTCTTTCATTCTCTGGATGCGGATGTACGGGGGATTGCTAATCACCGCAACAAATCCCCCAGCTTCCATGATCTCCGGGAACTCGGCCTCCCAGTCGAAGGGGTTCACCCGCCGCATCTCCTCCTCGTCGGGCAGTAGTTGGCCCTCGAAGTAGTCCGGCCCGATGAGGGAGTTGCCGCACTTGATGTTGTCCCCCAGGTCGGGCAGGGCGCGCTCTCGCCACAGAGCCAGTTGCTGGCCCAGGGTCTCCTGGTTCTCCCCCTCCAGCACCTTGAGCAGCAGGCTCAGCTTCGTCACTTCCACCGCCTGGCGGTCTATGTCCACGCCGTAGATGTTGTTCAACAAGATGCGCTTCTTCTCCCCGGTGGTCAGCCGCCACTCTCCCCCTGGCCCCTGGTAGAGGGCGGGCCGCTTGCCACGGGCGTGCTTGGCGGGGTCGTGGTCCTCGTACCATTGGCGGTGATAGTCCAGCAGGTATTGGTACGCCCCCAGCAGGAACGATCCCGAGCCGCACGCGGGATCCAGAACGCGCAGCGTGCCCAGCTGCCGGGGCGTCTTGCCCTCGACGAGTTTCCCCACGGTCCCCTGGATGATGTACTCCACGATGTAGGTGGGGGTGTAGTAGACGCCGCCCGCCTTCTTGACCTCGGGCTTCTCCTCCACTTTGGCGCGGTGGGCG
>JAUWLF010000156.1 GCA_030613785.1 Chloroflexota bacterium
AGGGGAGACGAGCCAACATGCGGCGGAAGCCGTCTTCCATGACCAGGTAACTGCGGCCCAGCGTTGCCACCTGCTCGGCCCAACCAGTCGCCACATCGATAATCTGGATGGTATGTACATAGTGACCGGAGCTACTGACGCCACAGTGATGGACGGCGTCTACTTCGAAATGCCCTGGTTGTCGTTCGTTCCAAGGGATCCGTCTCATAGGGATCTCTCGGGCTACTCTATTGGCTTGGGCAGGGCCTTTACGAGGCAGGCGGGGCTCATCTTGCCGAATGCGACTCAGGATCCGTCTCACCGTGGAGACGCTGATGCGGCTCAATTGATCTAAGACAAGTTGTGAGGCCTCGATTTCACCATGTTGAGCCAGCTGATTGGCCATCCATACCAGGTTGGGCTGGAGACGTTCTGCGCAGATATGGTCAAGGCTCTCGGAGATGACCCGCAACGCGTCATCAACTTCAGGACCATAGGTGCGTCCCCGCCGCTTATGGCGGGGCTTTCGTTCCAGGCTACCTGACATGAGGCGGATCAGACTCTTGCGATGCAAGCCTGTGATGGCCTCCATCTCATCCAGCAAGCGCCCGCGTTCCAACTTGCTCGCTTTCAGATACCGCTTCTTGATCAGTCGCAGATACTTCCTGCGTTCGTTCAACGTCATCCTCTCTTCGTTGGGCATAGTTCCCTCGGTAACATTGTTATTTGAGTGAACTATACCATTTCGATAACATTATAGGTGAGTGAATACGGAGCCTTGCAGTTTCAAGCGCACTATGATAACATCGCAGGGCATGACCGAATCGCCAACAGAAGAACCCGACGTTGACATCGACTTGGTGAAGGAGTGGGCCAGGCAGGCAGGGGAGATCGCGCTGGGGTACTTCAACCACGTGGTGGGTACCCGCAAGAATGATCGCACCCTCGTCACCGATGCCGACTACGAGATAGAGGAGCTATTGGCCGGCTATCTCAGGGCCACGTATCCCCAACACGGCATCATCGCAGAGGAGGGGACCAACGAGCTTCATGGTGACTGCGTGTGGGCCATAGATCCTCTCGACGGCACGCGCTCGTTCCTGGCCGGTCTCCCTATATGGGGGATCTCCATCGGCCTGCTATGGCGGGGCAAGCCTTGGTTGGGTGTCTTCTACTTGCCTTTGCTCGACGAGTGGTATCAGAGCACCAGCCCCACCGGCGGCGCCTTCTGGAACGACCAGCCCATCCTTTGCCCGGCCAAGGACGTCTGGGATGAGGATAGCCTAGTGTGCGTGCCCGCCGATGCCCACAGACGGTATGACCTCAGCTTCCCGGGCATAACCCGCGCTCTGGGCAGCGCCGCGGCTCATCTCTGCTATGTGGCCAGGGGAAATGCCATGGCGGTCCTGCTGGATGATCCTCGAATCTGGGACCTCGCTGCCGGCACCGCTATCCTGCACGCGGCAGGAGGGGCGCTGCACTACCTGGACGGAAGCGAGGTCGAGATGGGACCGCTCCTTGAAGAAAGCAACACCCCACGAACGATGCTGGGCGCCCACCCTTCGGTGATCGATCGCCTCGGAGGCTACATCAAACCCAGGAGCACACCCAAGTGAGCTGAGGGCTTCAGCGCATCCAAAGGGCTCAAGCTCTCATTGCGAACCGGCAACGTGAATCAGCACCCCGTCGAAGAGGGTGCCCTCCCACACATTCCCCTGTTCATCCACCACGATATCCTGAACATCCATCACAGGATAGCTCTCCCAGTCCGAGCCATCCAAGATACTTATGCCCGACAAGGTCCCCACCCACAGCCTGCCTTGATGATCAAAGGCCAGACACAGGACATTGTCGTCTATCAGGCCACCGTCGCTGGTGAAAGCCTGCCACTCGTCACCCTCGACCGCATAGAGGCCAGACAAGGTGGCGATCCACACCCGGCCCTCGTCATCCACGAGGATCTCCCGTATCCTGTCATGCGCTAGCGAAGAGTTGTCCGCATCGTACTTCACCCAATCCCGCCCGTCCAAGACTGTCACGCCCTCGAACTGCGAGCCAAACCAGACTCTGCCCCGATCATCAACTGCTCCCACGGTGGCCGGGTTCAGATACCCTGCCAGCACATCCTCATAGCTCGTCCACTCAGCACCATCATAGCTCCGCCCGTTCACCCAGATCGCACCGCCAGGCTCTACCAGCCACATCTTGGTGGATCCCAGTGTAGTGAGAATCTGATCGTAGTTCTTCTCGACAGCTTCCTCCAGGCTACCATACATCCTCCAGCTTCCGTCCTCCGCCCTCTTGATCACACCTCGGTAGCCGTAGATCCAGAGGTTGCCCATGGCATCAGCGGCCAAGCCCCAAGGAGGCATCACAGGATAACCATCCTTCGAGGTGTATTGCGTCCAGCCGCGCCCGTCAAAGACCGTGAGTGTTTCGCCGCTGCCCAACCACACCCTCCCGCGCGCATCTGTCGCCAGAGTTCCTACAGATGAGTCACCTATCTCATCCTCGGTCACGTAGGCCCTCCAGGCGTGCCCATCGAAGCTATCCACATGCCCCCCATAGCTACCGAACCACGCTCTGCCGGTTTCATCGAAAGCCAAGGCTTGGACCATCTCCCGGCTGAACCCATCGGCCAGCCCATACGTGCGCCAGTTCTCGCCGTCAAACATGCTCACCCCCTCGCGCGTGGCCGCCCATACCCGCCCCGAGGCATCAACTCCTATGCTGTTGATGGTGCTCGACAGACCATCCTCCACACCGTAGTTCACCCACTGCCAACCGTTGAATCGACTCACTCCGAGGTAGGTGGCAAACCAAACGTTCCCCTCCTCATCGGCCGTCATGTCGTTGATGGGCGCGCTCAGCAGCCCATCCTCCGCTCGGTACTGCACCCACTTGTTGCCGTCGAGAACGCTGACACCCTGCCGATGCCCGAACTCATAGACGCTGGCTATCCAGACCCGTCCCCAGGCATCCATTGCCATCGCGGTGGGGTTGTACTCCACCAAGGCATCGGGGGATGTGTAGGTGACCCACTGTTCGCCGTCGTAGACCTGTACGCCAGGGTAGTGGATGATCCACACCTGGCCTTCGCTGTCGACCAGCCACAGACCACTCTCGTTGATGGTGCCTCGGATTGCTTCATACTCCGACTCGACCGCCGTCTTCAGTGTCCCGTAGGTCGTCCAACTCTCGCCATCGAACCTGCTCACGGCCGGCCTGCCGTATTCTGTGTAGCCGATCTCTGTGCGGTCGTCAGTCCCAAACCACTTGTTTCCGTGAGCATCTATGGCCATAGCTGTCACCTTGTTCTGGTGCAGACCGTCAGCGCGGGTGTATTTGATGTAGCTGCCATCGGAGATATCCCAGCGCACCACTCCCCCGTTGGTGGCTGCCCAAAGGTGGTTCCCCTCAGGGACCATGGCGTGGATTTCCTCCACGCGTGTGAGATTGACCCAACTACCCGGCGCTCCCAGTACGCTGATTTGGGGAGTCGGCGACGCAGCGGGAGGCTCTGGACTCGAGAAAGGAGAAGGCGACGGCCAAACGCTTGAGTTTGGCGAGGGAGAAGGTGCAAAAGGTGAAGTCGGAGTGGGCATCGGACCAAGGCCAAAGTCAACGCAACCTAGCAGAAGCGCGGCCAGCAGCAGAACGGCAACTAGGAATGATCTTCTCATTGTCCTCTCCTCCCAGCTCGCCATTCTATCATCCCTGACCTCCTCGGGCAACGTCGGAGTTCGGCCAGTTGCCCTTTCGCTCTCTTCATGGGTATAATGTACGCCAACCTGCGTCATACAAGAAAAGGAGCGACCGAGGATGAGAACAAAGAATCTAGTGGCCCATTCCCTATCCCTGGTGGTCGTCTTGCTGCTTCTAGCAACCAGCGTGAGTCAGGCCGCCCCTGTGAAGCAACCGCCGAATGTCATCACCATCAGCGGCTCGCCCCTGCGCATAGAGGTAGGCTCCAACTTCAGCGTGCAGTTGTACCACCAGAACTACCAGGATGCAGCCGCGTATGGCACCGCCGACAGCGGGCCCTTCTGGTACATTGATAGCCAGACATACGGCCCGAACATGCCGAACTACGGCGACTCGGCTGCGTTCACGATGAGTGAGCTGACCTGGGTGGATCACCGCGGACCTTCGGGATCAGGGACACAGGGGGATCCCTGGCGGGTGGAGACCACAGGGCAGTTGAGTAGCGGCACTTCCAGCCTGGATGTGACACAGCTCATTTCCTACGTCAACGGCCGCAACTACTTCCAGTTGGACTGGACCATGACCAATCGGGGCGGTTCCCAGGCCTGCTTCAAGTTCTACCATGCTGCCGACATCTATTTCGCCAACAGCGACTACGGATACGGTTACTACGACGTCGGCTCGGGCTCCGTGGGTGGATACGACGAGAACCGCACCTGGTTCATGGTCTTCGCCCCTATCACTCGGCCCGACCGGTACAGGGAGGCAGGCTACGAAGATATCTGGCAAGACGTTCAGACTGGTGCTGATCTGGATAATACCATCAACAGTGACCACATAGACAACGGCATCGCGTTGCAGTGGGATATCTGCCTTGCGGCAGGCGAGACGCGAACCATCAGCGACCTGTGGAGCTTCGGCGAGAGCGAGCTGGACGTGATCCCCACCGAAGTTGCGGTGAGGACCCCTGAGGCTCCCAGAGCGGTGGATGTGATGGTTAGAGATCACGCCAACGATGACGGCTCTGTGCCGTCGAACCCCAACGGAGAGCCCTTTTGGATGAGCCCGGACATCATCGTGCGCCATGACGACGACGGTGGAACCGACTTCCAAAACCCCGTCTTCGGTGAAACTAACTACGTATACGTCACGGTGCGCAACATCGGCACGCAACACGCCTCCGACGTGAAGGTCAACGTGTACTGGGGTGACCCTGCCCTGCTACTTGCTTGGCCTCGGAGCTGGAACCTCGTAGGTTCGGAGAACGTGGACGTGCCGGCCCGTGGCCAAACAGTCACCCCTGGCATCCCATGGAGCGGCTTGCCTGGTCCAGGGCACTACTGCCTCCTGGTACGGTTGGAGTCCGACGACGATCCCATCCGCAACGAGGGCAACGTGCCCGGGGACAACAACATAGCTCAGCGCAACCTGCACATACTGGAGCTACTTCAGAGGACGGATACTGGTGCTGGTAGTGAGGACGTTGAGGCCATCGTGATCGGGCCTCCCGACGCAGACACGGCTCAGGTTGACGTGGTTGTCCAGTATCCCGATCTGCCTTCCGGCGCCCGCTTGACGATAGACATGGGTGCAGACTTGTTTGACCGCTGGATACAAGCAACAGGCGGAGATGTAGTCAATGGGGCCGTTGAAGGCACCCTGATAGTCGCCACGGGGCCTGACGAGACGATCATTCGCGGTCTACCCCTGACTCCCTGGGAGGAGGTACCCATCACCATTCACGTGGACGCTCCCACGGCAGACCCCTTCAGTTTCCAGGTGGTGGAGCGGGTGAACGGGGTGGAGACAGGAGGCAACGTGTTCTGGTACACCGCCCTGCTACCTACGCCAACGCC
>JAUWLF010000076.1 GCA_030613785.1 Chloroflexota bacterium
TGCTTTGTGTAATCGGGTGATGGTGATGTACCTGGGGACGATCATCGAGTCAGGTCCCACGGATGAGATCTTCGACCGCCCCTTGCATCAATACACCCGCGCGCTGCTCTCCGCGATCCCCATCCCCGACCCACAGATAAGACGACAGCGCATACTGTTGGAAGGTGAACCTCCCAGCCTGTTCGATGTGCCCCAGGGTTGCGCCTTTCACGAGCGCTGCCCTGACGCCCAACCTGGCTGCCGCGAAGTGAGACCGGTCCTGCGCGATGTCGGTGCCGGACATCTAGTCGCGTGTGACAGAGTCTAGGGAGCGAGAATGCCGTGGCCAAGATCCTGATCGCCTCCGACAGCGACATCAACGATCTCGACCCCCAGAATTTCAAGTCGGACGCAAGTTATGCGGCCGTCGAGAATCTATACAACGGTCTCTTTGACCTGGAGGCTCGACCTGCCCGTGATGGCACTTGGAGGGCTAACGCTGAGGATGTTATAGGAGAGATCATCGAGAGCTATGAGCTGTCCGAGGACGAGACGGTGCTTGCCCTGCACGTGCGCCCTGACGTGCGCTTCAGCGACGGCGCGCCTTGTCTGGCCTCCTCCATCCAATTCACCTTGGAGCGGGCACTCCTCGGCCCCGGCTATCTCCGCTTGATGATGGAGATGCTCGCCGTGAGAGCCCCGGAGCAGATTCGCCTCCTGGACGACCACTCTCTGGAGCTGCGTCTACCTCATGCCAATCCCCTGCTCTGGTATCTACTGCCGCTGAACTCGTTCTCGGTGATGGACCCGGTGGCCACCAAGGCCCATGCGACTCCCGATGATCCTTGGGCCTCCAACTGGTACCGTGATCACGCATCGGGCACCGGCCCCTACGTGTTGGGCCAGTGCGTGCCTGGTGAAGAGTATCATTTCGAGCCCAATCCTCTCTACTGGCGGCCGCAACTGGTTCACAACGATGGTGTGCTGCTAAGGATCATCCCCTCAGCGGATGGGCGAATGGCGGCTTTGCAGCGAGGCGAGGTTGACCTGGCCTTTGGCCTGGAACCAGGTCATCTCACTCAATGTGCCGGCGACCCCAATCTGCGAGTCCTCTCGTTTCCCAGCACCTTCTGCAAGGTGATGAGCCTCAACACCACCTACCCTCCCTTCAATGATGTGCGCGTGAGGCAGGCCATCTGCTACGCCATCCCTTATGAGCAGTTGCGCAGAGAGGCGATGGGTGACTACTGCCAACCGCTCCTGAGCCCCATCCCCGCGGGCATGCCCAGTCACGACGCGAGTGTCTGGAAGTACGACACGAACCCAAAACGGGCGCGGCAACTGCTGGCCGATGCCGGCTACCCCGATGGTTTCACCACGCGCCTCATCACTCAGGAGTTGCGGACTGACGAAGTTCTGTCCGCCCAGGTGGTACAACGCGCCCTAAGACCGCTGGGGGTGCAGGTAGAGATCGTGAAGGTGAGCGAGGCCGAGTACTTCCGCCATCTGAAGGAGTTCCCCCTGGCCATGTTCCAGACCTTTTCGTGGGTCAACGATCCTATGTATCACCTCCTGGCAAACCTGAAGGGCGGCACTGGAAAGAACCTGGCGAACTACAATAACCCTCGCCTGAATGAGTTGATCGAGCAAGGGATGTACGAGGTCGATTCAGACCGTCGCACAGCAATGAGTAGGGAGGCGCAGCGGCTCATCGTGGAGGAAGCACCCTGGGCATTGCTGTACCAACCCCACTACACGGTGGTCACCTCAGCAGAGGTGAGCGGGTACGCGGCCTATCCAGATATGCTTCCGCGCTACAGCTTCTTGAGCAAGAAGCCACCGCCCAACATCTAGACATGGAGCGCGCGACGGAATCGTGATCGCCGAAGGAGGAGAAGTGGAAGCCACAACAGCGCTCTTGGAACGTAAGGTCGCTCTGGTGACCGGGGCATCCCGCAACCTGGGACCGGTCATTGTGGACGAGTTGGCGTCCGCCGGAGCCGAGTTAGCCCTCAACTGTCATCCTTCCGATGAGACAGAAGCAAGACAGGCGGCTGCGGAACTGGCCAAAAGGGGACGACAGGTAGAGGTCTTCCCCGCAGACGTCTCTCAAGGCGCTGAAGTGCGAGAGATGGGCGAGACAATCCTTGAGCGTTTCGGTCACATAGACGTCCTGGTGCATTGTGCTGGCCCGTGGTGCGACACTCCTTTCATCGAGCTCCCTGAGGGGGAGTGGGATCGCATCATGGACACCAATCTAAAGGGCGCCTATCTGACCGCTCAGATGGCGGCACCGAGTATGAAAGAGCGTGGCTGGGGGCGCATAGTGGTCATCTCCGCTGGCTCTGCTTTTGTCCGTACGCACTCCGTCTACGGTCTGGCCAAAGCCGCGATAATCCATTTCGTCGAATCGTTGGCAGTCGAGGTAGGCCCCGAGGTGACCGTCAACGCCATCGCCCCTGGACAGATAGTCGAATCTACCGAGATCTACGGTATCGATCCAACCTTCGTGGAGAGGGCCATGGACTACACCCCGTTGGGACGTCTGGTCACCCGTAAGGAGATCGCGCAGATGATCCTGTTGATTTGCAGCTCTCCAACCATGAGGTCGATCACCGGGCACACCTTCGTCATGGACGGAGGTTGGGCGCTACACAAGTGGTAGGCGGCAGACCGAGGAGTGCGACCATGGTTTCACACCCCTTGAACATGAGTTGTGGACAAACGGACCTGCATCCCAATTGCCTGGGCGCCCTGGCGCGACAGGTAGGGACGCCGATCTACTATCCACCCTACTGGGAGCTGGAACTGGAGACCATCGGCCTCCTCAGACGACTGATGCACACCCAGAACGATGTCCTGCTGATCACGGGCTCGGCGACCTACGGCGAGGAGGCAGCGATCCTGAGCCTCGTGGAGCCAGGCCAGAAGGTAGTGACAGTGAATTCAGGTGTGTACGGTCAGGTGCTCACGGACCTGGTGAACATCACCGGGGGAGAGCCTATCGAGATCAGCGTTGAGGAAGGAAAGGCTGTCACTCCTGATCAGGTGAGGGACGTACTCCTGAGGGAGCCAGACGTGGTCATGGTCGCCGCAGTTCACTGCGACACGAGCGTGGGGACTATCAACCCCATTCCCGAGATCGGTGCCATGCTGGCGGAGTTTCCCGATGTGCTCTTCATGGTGGATGCCGTCTCCGCCCTGGGGGCCACACAGCTACGAGTGGACGAGTGGCGCATAGACGTGTGCTGCACGAGCCCGCAGAAGTGCGTAAACGGTCCACAAGGCGTAGCGATTGTGTCGGTCAGCGACAGAGCCTGGCACACCATCGAGGGGAGACACACACCCATCAACTCCCTGTGCCTGGACCTTACCGTGTGGAGAGCCTACCATGACGGCGTGAGGGAAGCGTACGAGTCCGGGCGATGGACGGACATCTCCTACGCCACCCAGAAGGCGATACATGGGCCTTCACCATCGTATGTATTGGTGGCCGCCCTCAAGGCAGCGCTGGAGGCGATTCTGGACGAGGGGGAAGAGAAGGTCTTCGCCAGACACGAACTGGCAGCCCGCGCAGTGCGTGAAGCGATTCGCGCCATAGGGCTGAAGGTGAAGGCTGACGAGGCGGTAGCCGCTCCTATCTGCACCTGCATCGAGTTTCCGCAGGAGGTGGATTGGACCGCGTTGGCCAGCACCATGCTGGAGGAGCATGGCATCGCTCTCGCGGCGGGCTTCAGGATTGGCAACATGGGCCTCGTGGCTGACCCCAGGTGCATCCTGCCCACCATCTCAGCTCTGGAGCTGACCATGCGGAATCTAGGGCACGACGTTCCGGAAGGCGTGGGCCTGGATGCGGCCAGGAGAGTCTTCGCCGGAGCGGGTGTGGAATGAGTGAGGAGCGATGCAACCACTAAGCAGCACGGTGAAGAACATGCGGCGCTCGGGCATCAGGGAGATCATGGATCTCGCTCATGGGGTGCCTGACGTAGTCCATCTCGAAGTGGGCGAACCAGGGTTCCCTACCCCCAAGCACATCGTGGAGGCTGCGCACCAGGCAGCGGAGGAGGGCTTCACGAAGTACACCCCCAATGCCGGACTGCTGTCTCTGCGAGAGCAGATAGTGTCCAAGCTGGCAGCAGTGAACGGCCTGTCAGTCAGCGTAGATAACGTCGTGGTGACCACGGGCGCGGTTGGTGGGCTGGCCACCGCCTTGATGGCGGTCTTGGAGCCAGGAGAAGAGGTGCTTGTGCCGGACCCCGGGTGGCCCAATTTCGAGATGATGGTCATTTGCGCCGCTGGAGTTTCGAAGTTGTATCCACTATCCCAAGACAACGATTTCGTGCCCGAGATAGAGGCCCTGGAGGAATTGGTAACACCTCGAAGCAAGGTTGTGATCGTGAACAGCCCCTCGAATCCTACCGGAGCCGTCTTCCCAGCGAAGCAGGTGGAGGCTCTGGTGGATTTTGCCTCCCGGCATGACCTCTACCTGATCGCCGACGAGGTGTATGAGCAAATCGTCTTCGGGGTCGAGCACGTCAGTCCGGGACGATTTGACCCTGACGGCCGAGTCATAGGAGTCCACAGTTTCTCCAAGACCTACGCCATGACCGGCTGGCGAGTCGGCTATGCGATCGCATCCCAGTCAGTAGCGCAGTTCATCGCCAAGTTGCAGGAGCCATTCTTCTCCTGCGCCTCATCGGTCTCTCAGAAAGCTGCCGAGGCGGCTCTGATGGGTCCCCAGGACTGTGTGATCGAGATGCGCACTGAATACGAGAGTCATCGAGATTTGGCAGCCAGCTTGCTGCGAGATGCTGGCCTATCCTTTGTCACGCCTGATGGGGCATTCTACACCATGGTTGACGTCTCTCCGTTCAACCTCGATTCCTACACTTTTGCCAGGGAGCTGTTGCAGGAGGCAGGGGTCGCCGTAGCCCCTGGCCGCACCTTTGGCCCGAGTGGCGAGGGATATGTCAGGGTCTCTCTTGCCCCGACAGCGGAGGAGATCACCGAAGGGCTGGAGAGATTTGCGGCTTTCTTGCGAGCCTTGGAGTGAAAGGAATTCGATAGCTCGTCGATCTGCCAGACACGCGGCAGTGGGCCCCTCCGCATGCACTAGGCGTGGCATTCCGGCAGCTTCGGCAGAATAGGTGTCTTAGAGGAGATTCTACATGGACGTTGGGATGGCATACGATGTCGTCACCATGGGTGAGACCATGATCCGCCTGTCGCCTCCTACGCATCAGAGGATCGAGCAAGCCGAGTATCTGTATCTGAGGATTGGGGGCGCGGAGTCCAACGTAGCTGTGGACCTGGCCAGACTGGGTCTGAGGACTGCGTGGGTGTCGAAACTCGTCGACAACCCCCTGGGGCGGAGGATCGTCTACGAGATCAGAGGTCATGGTGTCGACACCAGTCATGTGATATGGACGAGAGAGGGCAGAGTGGGGACCTACTTCATCGAGTTTGGTCGCACACCACGACCCATCAGCGTGATCTACGATCGCGTCGACTCGGCCATCACCAGCCTCTCACCGGAGGAGATCGATTGGCAAATCCTATCACAGACGAAGCTGGTCCATCTCACAGGGATTACGGTTGCACTGAGTGAGAGCTGCGCAGAGGTCGTGGATCTCTTCATCGATCGTGCGCGTGCGGGGAACGTGGAGGTATCGTTCGATGTCAACTACCGGGGTAAGTTGTGGTCGCCAGCCTCTGCTGCGGAGAGATTGAAGCCTCTGTGCGCCAAGACCGACATTCTCTTCCTGAGTTCCCAGGACGCTGAAACGC
Source organism: Chloroflexota bacterium (assembly GCA_030613785.1). Lineage (GTDB taxonomy): Bacteria > Chloroflexota > Anaerolineae > UBA7937 > B3-Chlor > JAUWLF01. The sequence continues at coordinate 5,767 of JAUWLF010000076.1, forward strand.
TCTTCGACTGCCAAGGCGAGATGGACGAGCTCGTGGATTCTCTCAGCGCAATGTTTCCCTCACAGACGATTGTGGTAACCAGGGGCGATGGAGGATCAATCTGCGTCCATGAAGGCGACGTGCACAGGCAGTCTCCGTTCCCAGCCGTAGAAGTAGACAGAGTCGGGGCTGGAGATGCCTTTGCCTCCGGTTTCCTCTTTGGGTATCTGGGAGGCAGAGAGTGGAGTTCCTGTCTGGAGTATGGAAATGCATTGGCCGCTATCAAGTACTCCATCCCGGGCGACCTTGCCATCACAACCCGTGAAGAGTTGGAGAACCTCCTTTCGCGCAAGACTCACCACGGCATCGATAGATAGAAGGACGCATGCCGCGACTCCGCCCTCGCCCATCGCGGGGGCAACTTGCTGCCGGTTCGGCACGTATGGGGGGGACCCGGCCACATCGAGTCACCCAGGGGTCGAACATGGGAGCTGAAGTCGCTACCCATCCAGGGAGGGCATGACCGTAGGGGCGCTGTCCTGGTCCGCCAACGTCATTGTTGGGTGCAGAGTTTCAGCGGGGCTGTGGTATTAGTGCAGTCAACTGCCGAGTCCACTCGTCTAACTTGTCCTGCACCGCCGCGATGATATCCTCTACCAGTGATATGCCGTCGAAGGCGCAGGCTATCACGTCTTCTTGAGAAAGAGGTTGTGGGCCGGCCAGGGTTGATCCTCGCGTTGGAAGGACTGCACCCCAGGTCCAGATCCCTTACGTGGTTCTCCAGATTGACCGCCGGGCAGAGGGAACTTGTTCTCCTCCCAATTCCCATCATCGAAGACCATCCGCCACGCGGTGACCACCAGTAACTCGACAGAGAGTGTGGCTCTTTCCCCGTTCTGCTCGTCTCAGACAATGTGCTTTTATACCTTACGTTTGTCGTGTCCTCCAGGGTCTGCCTCGGCCATGGCTGAGGTCGCACCCTGCACGCCCTCGCCGGTCGTCGCGCGCAGCAGGCTGAAGCGATTGTCGGTGTGGCAGTAGCCGGGGATCCTCGCGGGATAGAAGGGTTTAGGCAGCAGAATGACGATGTGCAGGAGTTCGATCTGGTCAATCTTGATCGGCTCTCCTGCTCCCCACCGACATCCTGCTTTCTCCCCCGTTTCGCTTCGTCCAGAAACTACCGGCTGCTCAGTTCAGGCAGCTGCTCCAGCCCTGCAGCCTTGGCATACCGGGTGGCGATTGCCTCTAGTTCGCGTACTGCGCCGTTCTCAAGGGGCAACGGCTCGTAGGCCGCGATGAGTTCCTCCACCCGCCGGTGGGCGCGGGCGTTGATATCCAGAGCGCCCTTCTCGAACCAGGTCTGGCGATAGTCGCGGTCAATGACCTGCGAGGGCATGTAGTCCTCGGTCCGGAAGTGACGTGCGGTGTGCTTGGTACCCAGGAAGCTGCCCTTGTGACCTACCTCGCGCACCACGTCCAGGGCCAGAGGCTCATCGGAGTCGTCCACACCGCGCACCAGCCTCTTGGCCATGCCCACGATCTCCGAGTCGATGACCAGCTTCTCCAGACTGAACCAACTCTCAAAATCCATCATACCGGGGCCCGAGATCATGTTGATCCCCGCCAGGGCACCTAGTATGGCCCCCGAAGCCGATTCCAGGCCCGCCTGCGCGTCCACAATCTTGGAATCGCTCATCCCCAGATAGGCGTGGGTGGGCAAGCCCCCGGGCTTGATCGCTTTGCCGATCTGAGCGTAGGTGCAGTCCAGCATCATGGTGGCCATGGCTCCCATGGGCGGGGCGCCGGTGCGCATGTCAAAGTAGGCAGGCGATCCACCCCACACGATCGGACTGCCTGAGTTGGCTAGCTGGTGGATAGCAAGGCCGCTGAGGCACTCAGCGGCGTGCTGCACCGCCGAACCGATGATGGAGGCCGGGCCGGTGGCACCCATGAGGGGCATGGGGATCAACTCGACAGGTACGCGAGCGCGGGCACCGTCCATCAAGTTGGCACAGGTGATATCGCTCCACGCGAGGGGCTGTGAAGGACACGCGTCGAAAACGGCGCGAGGCCTCTCGGCTAGGGCCTCCTCGCTCCCCGCCACCGTCACCAGCAACTCGTGCATGATGGCGAAGCTCTCGATGGAGAAGGTCCCGGTAACGATCGGCTTGCGGGCATACCGAAGCAGCAGATAGAGCCGGTACCAGTCGGCCATAGCCGTGGGCACGTCGCCAGAGACGATGGAGGTGGCCACCGCGTCTATCTGGGGGAGCATCTCCGCCACCCGCACATAGTTCTCGCAGTCGGCGGTCACTGGCACACGAGACTGTTTTGCCCCATAGTCGGCGATTTCGATGGCCGCCGAGCCGGGATCGAAATGTACGTCGTCGCCGCCATAGTGGACCATCGGCTCCCCATCGAAATCGTGATGATAGAAGGAACTCGGTGCGGTCTCGACCGCCTTTTCCGCCAGGGAACTATGAATCCTGGCAACGCGCGACTCCATGTCCACCTTGGCTCCGTGGTCGGCCAGCAGTTGCAGCGCCTCGTCATAATGGACGAGCACGCCGGGATTCATCAGCAAGCCGTAGGCTTCGTCAAGCGCGCGATCGACTGTCTCCCTCGATAGAGTTTCCAACTTAGGTCGGATCATGTGTCCGTAGGTCCTCCTTGTCTCTTGGCTTCCTCAAAGGCAGTTTCCTTCGACAGCGCTCATTATCGGACGTCTACTCTTCAATGTCAAATACTGAAACCCTGAGCTTCGGGCAGAAGTGCGGCCCAGTGGGGTACGAACTTCGTAGCATACGTGCCGGATTCCCTGCAGAATCTTGACATATCTACGAAGTTCGGATATAATGCAAACGAATAGGGGATGCTCGGCGTTTCTCCCCTCGGGAGAGCTCAGCGCGCTGCATCATTGGCGGTCCTCAAATACGCCGGGCCTGCTTGCCAGATAGTGCACGCCGTCATGCACGTGCTTTACGATCTTCTTGTCAAAGATCGTGAGAGTGATTGCCGGCGTGGCGTAGACTGAGCCTCTGTGCGCCCTGCTGGCTGGCGTCTGTGCAAGGGTGAAGGGCATCTATACTAGGAGGTCTCGTGAATAGAAAGGATGAAGTGCTGGAGGCACTTCGGCTAGGAGAGCCAGACACAGTCCCGGCCACAGTGCTTGACGGTGGAGCATGGACGGTTCAGGCTTCGGGCACGGATTTCGAGAGCCTGATTGGACACCCGGAGGAGATGGCTCGAGTCAATATCGAAACCGCCAGAAGGATGGGATTCCCCATTGTCTATCTGGGTTCCGGATGCAACAATTACCCAGTCGCCGCCCTGGGCGGGACAATCAAGTTCAACGGAGTCGGTCCTCCAGACGTGGAGAAGCTCCTCATTGAGGATACCGATGAGATAGAGCACTTCAACGTTGACGATTTGGCGAAGGACGAACTCATCAATACCGTCTGGGAGGCAACTCGCATAGTCGCTTCGGAGATGGGTGAGGAGGTTGTGGTCACGGCGACCTCCTGGGGGCCGTTCACGTTGGCCACACAAATGTACGGCTTGGAGAACATGATGCGCAGCATCGTCAAGCGGCCCAAGGACGCGAAGAAGGTGATTGAGTTCGCCACCCGAGTGATTGCCCGTTTCTATCAACCTCTCTTAGAGGAGAACCTGATTCCGTTGGCCACCATCGCCGACATGGCCGCGTCCGGTGATCTAGTCTCGCGGCAGCATTTTGCCGAGTTCGCGTTGCCCTATCTCCAGATGCTCATCGCTGATACGAGGAGCAAGGGCGCACAGACGCTCCTTCATATCTGTGGCGATACGTATGACAAGCTAGATCTGCTGGCAGACACAGGGGCAGGTTGCATCAGCATCGACCACAAGGTGGACATCGGTGGAGCCAAGGAGATTCTTCGAGGCAGGTCGTGTCTCGCCGGCAACGTGGATCCGGTGCGTGTACTTCTGCAAGGAACCCCGGCTGACGTTGAGGCCGCGTGTCGGGACTGCTTGGCGGAGGGAGCGGCAGGTGGGGGCTTCATCTTGATGCCTGGCTGTGACATTCCGCCGTCCGTGCCAGAGGAGAATCTGAGAGTCTTCCTTCGTACCGTAGAGTCCTACCCGCAGGGTGAGCCCCGACGGGACCGAGCACAGAGGACGCCGGAATCAGACATCCTCGACAACTAGGATCGCCAGCAGAACCGGCGGTGCGGCATTGGGGTAGGAAGGTGGTCATCGCCTCTTGCGACACGAGCCGAAGGACATCGGCTGGCCCGTGGTTCACTTCTCGGGTGACGGCAGGCTGCGGCAGTACCCGCCGTACGATGCCGGCAAGCAAGCCTGTAGGTCTCTTCCAGGTAGTTCGACGTTACTACGAATTTCGTAGTTCTTCCGGCGGCAATCGTCTTGAGGCTTGACCTTCTTACGAAATCCGCATATAATCACTTCCGTCAGAGAACGAAGCAGGAGCAGGAGGTGACACCCAATGGACGTACTGGACGAGACTGACCGCGCGATAGTCGCCCACCTTCAACACGATGGCCGAATGCCCTACACCCACATCGCTGCCGACACAGGGATCTCTGAGGGGGCTGTGCGCCGGCGCGTCAAGCGACTAAGGGAGGAAGGCTTGCTTCAGATCGTCGCGGTCATAGAGCCGCGGCTCCTGGATTGGCAAGCGCCAGCGATGATTGGCGTCACTGTGCAGGCAGGACGGGTCGATGCGGTGGCCTCTGAGCTCGCCAGGTTTCCGGAGGTGACCTATCTCTTCATGGCCTCCGGTGGGTTCGATCTGTTTGTCGAGGTCTACTGCAGAGACAGGGAGCATATGGCCAATTTCCTTGACCAAAGACTGCAGCAAGTCCCGGGCGTGGATCGGACCGAGACTTTCATGATCCTGAAGGTGTACAAGCTATCGTACCGCTGGGGCGAAAGTGAGCCGCTACCAGATGTCCGGGAGCCTGGTGGGGCATTGGAGGATCAGGGAGAGGACCTCCAGCCAGACCAGTGAAGTGACGCTCTGCGCTAGCGGTGGTTTCCGTGGCGCCAGCGGGGCGCAGTGAAACGATACTATGAGGAGGACAGTGTGTCAGAAGAGATCCTAAACAAACTCAAGCAGGCTGTTGTAGATGGTGAAGCAGAGCAGACAGCAGAACTGGCCAGACAAGGGCTGGATCAAGGCCTTGATCCTCTAACCCTCATCGATGAGGGCCTGACCCCCGGCATGAATCGGATCGGCGAGCTGTTCTCGTCCGGTGAGTTCTTTCTGCCCGAGCTCGTCATCGGGGGCGATGCCATGAAGGCGGCCTTGGCTATCTTGGAGCCAGCGCTGGTCGGGAATCAGGAGCGGGAGATAGTGGGGCGGGTCGTCATTGGGACAGTAGAGGGTGACATTCACGAGATAGGCAAGACGCTGGTTGGCATCATGCTCACGGCGAACGGTTTTGACGTTGACGACATCGGTGCCGACAAGTCGGCCGCAGAGTTTGTGGCTGCGGTCAAGGAGAACGGGGCGACGCTGGTTGGCGCTTCTGCTCTCCTGACCACGACGATGGCGGAACAGCAGAGCATCATTGAGGCATTGGAAGAAGCCGGCCTCCGTGACCAAGTGAAGGTGATGATCGGTGGAGCTCCCGTCAGCCAGAGTTGGGCCGACAGCATTGGCGCCGATGGGTATGCCGCGAATGCCATCTCGGCGGTCGATCTCGCGTTCAGGCTCATTGACGCGCCGGCGTAGCCTCAAGTGGCCCGATCGGTATGGCCGGGGAGTATCATCTTGGTCAGCGCGACCCAACAATGGTCGGGTCACTCCACCAGAGGAAATGGGCCGGACGTTGGATCAGTGCTATAGTCTCCACGGCTGGGACGTGGAGGCCGGGATTCCAACGGAGGACGCACTGGCCGCCCTAGGGATCGAAGACCTGTGCTCTGATCTTAGGCATTGGGGGGAGGACGCATGAACGAGAACGTAGAAGCCTTCTTGAGAGTGTTGGACCCCACAGATAGCTCCACCGGCGGTGGCACGGCCTCCGCTGTGGCGGGCGCGATGGCGGCGGCGCTCGTGGTCATGGTGGCCCGCCTATCAATTGGCAAGGACGGGCTGCACACGGAGGCTTTCTACCGCGAATTGGGAGCAGAAGCGCAAGTTCTCTCAGACGAGTTGCTACATGGGGGGCGCGAGGACTCAGAGGCGTTCGCGGCTGTCTGCGCCGCCTACAGACTCGCAAAGCACACAGACGAGGAAAGAACTGTGCGCCGCCAGGCAATCCAGCGAGCCACGATCGAGGCCGCCCGGGTTCCGGTGGCCAACATGGAGCGTTGCTGGCGTGTGCTTGAGCTGGCCATGCAGTTGCGAGGGCGCTCGAATCCCAACGCCGCCTCGGACCTGGAATGTGCGCTGCATCTCGCGCGGGCGGGCCTGCTTGGGTGCGCCGACAATGTTGAAATCAACTTGCCTGCCATAAGGGACCAGCTAGTGGCGGGGGAGCTGGCTGAGCGCGCAGGCTCGTTGAGAGCTCGGGCGTTGGCTCGTCTCCCGAAATCCGTCTAGGCCTGCATGGGTCCATCGTACGTATCAAGGAACAGAGGTGGGGATGAAGAAAGTTCTGTTGTGCGAGCCCAATATTAGCGAGGGGAGAGATCTGCAAACTGTCGAGGAGGTCGTCGACCAGGTCCGTCTCGTTGACGAGGTCAAGATCCTGGATTACTCCTCCGACGCCGATCACAATCGGTCCGTGCTCACGTATCTGGGCGAACCTGAGCCGGTCCTCCAAGCGACAAAGGCTATGGCGGCGAAAGCTCTGGAGTTAATAGACATGACCAGGCACCAGGGTTCGCACCCCAGGATGGGCGCCGTGGACGTGGTGCCCTTCGTCCCGGTGCGTAACGTGGAAACGGAGGAGGCCGTAGAAGTTGCCCGGCAGTTTGGAGGATTCGTGGGCGGCCTCGGCGTGCCTGTCTACTATTACGAAGAGGCAGCAACCAAGCCCGAGAGAAAGAGGTTGCCCAAGATTCGCAAGGGGGAGTACGAAGCTCTGGAGGCAAAGCTGCAGGACCCGGCCTGGGCGCCCGATGAGGGGCCGGCAGCTTTCAATCCGAAGTCCGGGGCGGTGGTCACAGGCGTGCGCTTCCCCCTCATAGCCTTCAATGTGAACCTCCGCACCACCGATCTTTCCATCGCCGACCGGATCGCCAAGGCTGTGCGGCATATCAACGGCGGCTTCCGCTTCGTGAGAGCGATTGGGTTGTCACTGGAGGAAGAGGGAATGGTGCAGGTTTCTATGAATCTGATCAACTACACCAAGACCCCTATCCCGCGTGTGCTGGAAACGATACGGTCGGAGGCTGCGCGCTACGGGGTGAACGTGGCTGGAGCTGAGCTCGTGGGCCCAGTGCCGTTGGGAGCGCTGGAAGAAGTGCTCAACTACTATCTACAGGTCCACGATTTCTCGATGGAGCAGATTATCGAAACCGCCCTTCTTGATTGAGAGGGAGGCGCGTGATTCCAGGTGAGTTCAATTCGAAGCATGGAAAGGAGAACCGCGATGAAACCTGAGATTCTCTATTCGGTTAAGGCACAGCGCGGGCCAACTCTGCGCTGCAAGGGCTGGAAGCAGGAAGGTCTCTTGCGGATGCTAGAGAACAACATGGAGAACGCAGAGTCGCCAGAGAGGCTGGTTGTCTACGGTGGTATCGGCAAGTGCGCCCGCAACTGGGAAAGCTACCACGCCATCGTCGAATCGTTGAAGAATCTGCAGAACGACGAGACCCTGGTGATTCAATCTGGCATGCCGGTGGCGATCTTCAGGACTCACCGACTGGCACCACGTGTGCTGATGGCGAACACGAACATCATGAAAGCGACCTGGGAGACCTTCTACGATCTCCAGGACAAGAATCTGACGATGTTCGCCCAGTACACCGCCGGGCCATGGGAGTACATCGGGACACAGGGCGTGATCCAGGGTACCTTTGAGACGCTGGGTGCCATGGGCGATCAACACTTTGGCGGCTCGCTAGTCGGACGGATCTACTTCACTGCCGGCCTCGGCGGTATGGGCAGAAATCAGCCCCGCGCCATGACCATGCATGGCGGGATCTGCGTCGTGGTAGACGCCAATGAGACCATAATCGAACGTGCTCTCGATCAAGGATTCTTGGACATCAAAGCTGACTCCCTCGAGGAAGCCATCGACAAAGGGGAGAAGGCCAAGGCGGATAGGCAGGCCCTTGGTGTCGGCATCCATGGAAATGCGGCGGAGATGTTCCCCAAGGCCCTTGAGATAGGCTGGAAGCCCGACGTGATATCCGAGATGTGCCCGTGCCACGACCCCCTCTCCTACATCCCCGCAGGCCACACACCGGAGGAGGCCGCTGAACTCCGCGGGACGAACCGCGCACTCTACCTGGAGAAAGCACGGGAGTCGATGAAAGGCCAGTTGCGGGCGATGATCGACTTCTATGACAAGGGGGTGCAGGTGTTCGAGTATGGCACGAGCATCCGCAAGGAGTGCCGCGATGCTGGCATGCCAGAAGAAGATGCGATGAAGATCCCGGGGTTCGTGGCAGCCTACATCCGGCCTCTGTTCTTCGTGGGGCGGGGGCCCTTCCGCTGGACCTGCCTCTCCGGCGAGGCGAGCGATCTGGCCAAGCTCGACGACCTTGTGATCGAGATGTTCCCCCATGACAAGACGACGGTAAAGTGGATCAACCTGGCCCGAGAGCATCTTCCCATTGAGGCCTTGCCGGCTCGCGTCTGCTATCTGGGCTTCGGGGAACGCAAGGCCTTCGCCCTGAAGGTGAACGAGATGATCCGCGACGGCCATGTCGCCGGGCCTGTCGGCTTCTCGCGCGACAATCTCGACTCGGGCTCGATTGTCAACCCGACATTCGAGTCGGAGAATATGAAGGATGGTGGCGACCTCATCTCGGACTGGCCATACCTCAACGCCCTGCTCAACACCGCCGCCATGGCCGACCTCGTCGCCATTCAGGCCAACTACTCGATGGGCGAAGCGGTCCACACCGGGGTGACGATGATAGCCGACGGCAGTGAGGAGGCCGACTTGCGACTGGAAGCCTGCATGACCACCGATTCCGGTATCGGGGTCGTGCGCCACGCGCAAGCGGGCTACGAGCTGGCCCGCCAAGTAGCGGAGGGCAAGGGTCCGCTCACCGACGAGAAGGTCAAGGTTCCTCTATGGTGGGCCCCTGAGGCAACCTTTGGCCCTGAAGAGGGTGTGATCGACCGCCTCGGCCCTCACACGCGAGACGACGACTGAGATGAGCACTTCGACCGTCGCCAAGCCCCGGGCTGACGTGGTCATCGCCAATGCGGCAGAAGTGTTGACCTGTGTACCCACGTCCGGCGATCTCGTCGGCCGAAGGCCAGGGGCATGGGTAGCGATCGCCGGCGAACGGATCATCGCCGTTGGCCCTCCCTCCAAAATGGCCCAACAGGTCGACACGTCCTCAGCCGAGGTCATAGATGCATCCGGCAAGATCGTGGCCCCTGGCTTTGTGGACTGCCACACCCATCTAGTCTTCGGAGGCTCGCGGGTTGAGGAGTACGCCGCTCGCATGACAATGAATACGGCTGAGGTCGAGGTGCTCGGCATCCCGACTGGCATCCAGGCCACCGTGGCGATGACCCGTGCGGAAAGTGCTGATGAGCTCACAGCAAGTGCCACCGATCGCGTGCAGCGGATGTTTCGACATGGAACTACGACCGTCGAGAGTAAGAGCGGCTATGGTCTGAGCTTGGCTGAAGAGATCAAACTGCTTGAAGTCAACCGTCGCCTGCAATCCAGCCAGCCGATGGATGTGGTCAGCACGTTCCTAGGCGCCCATGACTTCCCGAGTGAGATGCCGCCTGAGAGATACATAGAACTCGTGATTGACGAGATGATCCCCAGGGTGGCTGGGGAAGGTTTGGCTGAATTCTGCGACGTCTACTGCGACGAGGGATACTACACGCTCGAGGAATCGCGGCGAATTCTTGAGGCCGGCTTGCAAGTTGGGCTCAAGGGCAAGATCCACGTCGATGCCTATGCCAACATCGGTGGATCGGCGATGGCTGCCGAGTTGGGCATCGTGTCGGCCGACCACTTGAATTATGTGGACCGAGCATCAATGCGCAAGTTAGCAGAGGCGGGTGTCATAGGCGTCGTCATGCCGGCGCTGGACTTCGCCGTCGGCCACGGCCGCCCTTTTGATGCCCGCGCGATGCTGGCGGAAGGGATGACGCTGGCGCTGGCCACGGACATGTGCCCTGCTTGTTGGGCCGAGTCGATGCAGATCGTGATGCAACTGGCGTGCCGCCTGTACCGGTTCTCACCGGCACAGGCACTCTACGCAGCCACGGTAGGCGGCGCACGCGCGCTGGACTTGGAAGCTGACCGCGGCTCCTTGGAGCCCGGGAAATTGGCCGATGTGCAGATCTGGGACTTGACCACTTTCGAGGATGTTGTCTATCGGTTTGGCAACAATGCGGTGCAGACGGTGATCAAACGAGGACAAGCATACCAATTCTGAGAGGTTTGCACGATGATAGAATTGACAGGTCAGACGCTGACTATCGAGGACCTAGTGGCCATCGCGCGGAACGGGGCGCGCCTCGCTCCGCTTGGCGAGGCCGCCCAGGCCCGCATGCAGCGAACCCACGCCTGGGTCGAGGAGTCAATTCGCCAGGGCGGCGAAGTAATCTATGGCGTCAACACAGGGTTTGGCTCGCTGGCCACACAGCAAATCGCGCCCGAGGAGGCGCGAAGGCTGTCGCGCAATGTGATCCTGGCCTGCGTCGTCGGTGTCGGCAGGCCACTCCCGGTGGAGATCGTGCGCGGGATGATGGCCATCCGCGCTAACGTGCACGCCAAGGGCCACTCAGGCGTCCGCCCGGTTGTGGCCCAAACGCTTGTGGAGATGCTCAACTCGGGCGTGACGCCGTTTGTGCCGCGCAAGGGCTCACTGGGTGCCAGTGGGGACTTGGCGCCGTCGGCGCATGTGGCCGTGGTCATGACACGCGACGTCGAGGACGGCGACGGCGGTTATAGCGGGCAAGCGTGGCTGGGCGACGACCTGATGAGTGGGGCCAAGGCCATGGCCCGCGCCGGGATCGACCGTCTGATCCCCGAAGCCAAAGAGGGCCTGTCCCTCACGAACACCACAGATTTCATGGTGACGGCGGGAGCACTCGCTGCGCATGATGCGGAGAACCTGGTGCACCATGCGGAGATCGCGGCGGCACTGAGTCTGGAAGCGTTACTGGGTGTGTCGGAAGCCTTTGATCCCGACCTGAACGCGGCCACCGGACAGCCTGGCCAGGCCAAGACGGCGGCCGACATGCGGGCGCTGATCGACGGCAGCCAACTGGTTGATTCCACGCCTGAGCGCGTCCAGGATGCATACAGTCTGCGCTGCATCCCTCAAGTCCTGGGCCCCATTCGCGATCTACTCGCGTTTCTGCGTGAGCGGTTTGCCACCGCCCTGAACGGTGCCACCGACAACCCGCTCATCTTTCCCGACGACTGCCAAGGCGCATCCCACAAGGCCATCTCGGGCGGTAACTTCCACGGACAGGGCCCGGCACTGTGGCTGGATTGCCTTGGAACTGCCCTCGCCCAGGTGGGCAACATCGCCGAGCGCCGCACATTCCGGCTGTTGACCCCCGAACTGAGTTCAGGCTTGCCCTCTATGCTTGTGCCGACCAGCGGTTTGGACAGTGGGCTGATGATGCCCCAATACACCGCCGCAGCATTGGTGTCCGACAACAAGACCCTGGCCCATCCGGACAGTGTCGACTCAATCCCCTCCTGCGCCAATCAGGAGGACTACGTCAGCATGGGGGCTAACGCCGCCCGCCACGCCCTGGAGATCCTGGACAACGTACGCCACATCATCGCTATCGAGTTGCTGACTGCGGCCCAGGGGGTCGACCTGCGCCCCAATGGACCCGCGCGCCTGGGGCGTGGCACCGCAGCTGCCCATGCCAGGGTCCGAGAAAGTGTGGCTTTCCTGGAACATGACCGTGAACTGACGCCTGACATTGAAGCCCTGGCAGAGCTGATCCGCAGCAATGAACTGGCGGAAGTCGTCCGACGCGCAACGGAGGCTGACCTCACTTGAAGCGCTGATTTGGGCGAACCACAGTAGTCGGAGTGCCGGCTGCAGGCGCGATGGAACAGTTGCACATGAGGGCTCGGGCTTTGAATCGATGAAGGCGTTGCTGATCTCGGGGGCCGGCCGGGGTTGATCCTCGCGTTAGAAGGACTGCACCCAGGTCCAGATCCCTTACGTGGCTCTCCAGATTGACCGCCGGGCAGAGAGAGAACCTGTTCTCCCCCCAATTCCCATCATCGACGACCATCCGCCACTCGGTGATCACCACTAACTCGACAGAGAGTGTGCTTCTATACCTTACGTTTGTCGTGTCCTCCAGGGTCTGCCTCGGCCATGGTGCCAGCACCAAGCACGATAGCCATTTGTATGTGCGGTCGGGTCACTTCATTCCAGGTTACCGGACCATGCTTCACACCCTCCGGCACATAGAGCGCTGAAGTTGTGTCGAATACTAGTCGTTGCCCGTCAACGACAAACTCTATTGCGGCACCCAGGTCTTCCGGATTGTCTGGGTCGGTCCCTATGTGTAATACAATCTCTCTACAGCCTTTGCGATGCCCATGTTCAAAGATATGGGGGTTTGGCTCCGGCATTTCATATACCCAGCCCATTTCAATATATGTGTTCACTCCAGGCACAAGATCGTTACTCATCATGGTCATGGTGGGATATTGTCGGCCGGCTACTTTTCCGGCGGACACTTCGTAACGGGGTTTCCTGACCAGGTTCTTCTCCCAATCTTCTCCAGTCATAGCCTAACACGCTCCTTTACAACTTATGAATCTCTTGCGGGTGAATCAGGTGGAAACCGCAACTAACAATCATATTGTGTCCGGTCATGGCGCTGGAATCATCTGAGGCCAGAAACACAACAGCGCTGGCGATTTCTTCCGGCTCGGCTATTCTATTCAGGGAGTTGCTGGCCTTGAGCTTTCTCCACATGTCCTCTTCGGTAACACCCGATTTTCTCGCCAGAGCATTAATCATTTCCTCAAATTCTTCAGTGCGGGTAGCGCCGGGGCTTATGGTATTTACCCGGATATGATGTTCGCCAGCTTCAATGGCCAGCACCTCGGTAAAGCCGATGATGGCCCACTTGGAAACGCAGTAGGGGCTCTCCGTGGGATGCCCGGATATCCCCGCCACACTGCTGACATTGACAATAGCACCACTTTGGCGAGGAATCATGACCTTCATCGCTTCTCTCGCACAAAGCATCGTCCCGCTAACATTCACAGTCAAGGTGTCATACCAGTTCTCTAGGTCCATGTCGGGGACATCAGCATTGTTATATGAGTAAGCGGCGGCATTGTTTATCAGTATATCAAGCTTGCCAAACTCGTTGACAGTTTCGGCTACCATCCGCTTGACCTGGTCATGGTCAGAAATATCGGTCTGTATTGCTTTTGCCTCGCCGCCCTGGGATTCGATCTGGTTGGCAACCTCTTCCAGTCTCGCAACGTTGCGGGCGGCCACCACCACTGTGGCTCCCTCATCGGCAAAGGCAAGGCTAATGGCTTTTCCTATGCCTGTCCCACCACCAGTGACAATAGCCACTCTGTCTTCTAGTTTCATGACCCCCATCCTCCTCATGAGTTGTTTGAGTCCAATATGGAATATGGATTCTTCAACGCTTAGGGCTTGATAGCGGGGGGGGGATTTGAACCAACGGCCTGCGGGCTGTGGGCCCGACGAGACACAACTGCCCCGCACCGCGGCAACGTGCCATTGAGTATAGACTCTCGCCGCCAACGTGTCAAGTGATCGTATTCACTCACCTATAATGTTACCGAAATGGTATAGTTCACTCAAATGATAATGTTACCGAGGGAACTATGCCCAACGAAGAGAGGATGACGTTGAACGAACGTAGGAAGTATCTGCGACTGATCAAGAAGCGGTATCTCAAAGCAAGCAAGTTGGAACGCGGGCGCTTGCTGGATGAGATGGAGGCCATCACAGGCTTGCATCGCAAGAGTCTGATCCGCCTCATATCAGGTAGCCCGGAACGAAAGCCGCGCCGTAAGCAGCGGGGGCGCACCTATGGCCCTGAGGTTGATGACGCGTTGCGGGTCATCTCCGAGAGTCTTGACCATATCTGCGCAGAACGCCTCCAGCCCAATGCGGTGTGGATGGCCACTCATCTGGAGCAACATGGTGAAATCGAGGCCTCAGAACTTGTCTTAGATCAATTGAGCCGCATCAGCGTCTCCACGGTGAGACGGATCCTGAGTCGCATTCGGCAAGATGAACCCCGCCTGCCTCGTAAAGGCCCTGCCCAAGCCAACAGAGTAGCCCGAGAGATCCCCATGAGACGGATCCCTTGGAACGAACGGCAACCGGGGCATTTCGAAGTAGACACAGTCCATCACTGTGGCATCAGTAGTTCCGGTCACTATGTACATACCATCCAGATGATCGATGTGGCTACTGGTTGGGCCGAGCAGGTGGCAACGCTGGGCCGCAGTTACCTGGTCATGGAAGACGGCTTCCGCCGCATGTTGGCTCGTCTCCCCTTCCCGGTGCTGGAAATCCATCCCGATAAC
>JAUWLF010000069.1 GCA_030613785.1 Chloroflexota bacterium
CCTCGCTCACTGGGCGAGGGTGACAAGGTGGACTTCACCATCGAGACCGACCAGCGTGGGCCCAGGGCCACCGATCTGGTGGTGACCGAGTCCGCTCCGCGCCAGAGCTACGGCCAGAGCCAGTGGTAGGCCTGGTGTAGGGTGCGCGAGCAAGCGCACGTGAACACGGAAGAGCCTCAGGGCGATTGTTTCGCTGCTGAGGCTCTTTTCTTTCCAAGCGGCACGCATCCTGAGCCGCGCCCTGAACATCCTGAGTAGTGCTGAGTAGCCGCGAAGCGGCGCACCGAAGCACGTATCGAAGGATCGAAGGAGCGGGGCGAGAGTACCACCATCGGGCATGCCTGCGACGGCCAGGCCAAATGGCGCTCATTGTCTATTGCCAAGGGGGTTGACGGGTGCTACAATGTGCTTACCATGTGCAAGGCGGCAGCATGATACCATTTCCTCTTCGACGAGGCTCGTCTTGGATGACGGGGCAGGCGCCTGTGCTTGCGCATGGGATGGCAGGCTCGTGCGCTACTGTGAGCGAGGGCGCGCGACAGATGGATGCGGAGCCGCAGAAGGTATTCAGACCGTTGAGTTCTGAGGCCATGCGAAGAAGGACTCGTCAGGCCTTCGACAGTCTGTAAGTCCACCATCGAATCAGCGAGGAGAACCCGTTATGACTCAATCCCAGATCAAGCTACCCACAGAAGAACTCGCTGAGCTGTGCCGGCAATACCGCGTGCGGCAATTGGCTCTCTTCGGCTCGGTGTTGGGGGGAGACTTTGGCCCGGAGAGCGACGTGGACGTGCTGGTCGACTTTGAGCCGGATGCGCATATCGGCTTCATGGCCTTGAACCGGCTACAGCGGGAGCTCTCCGTGTTGCTGAAGCGGCCTGTGGATCTCGTGCCGAAGGATGGGCTGAAAGCCAGAATCCGAGAGGCGGTGCTGTCGAGTGCCCAGGTGGTGTATGCGGCGTGAGGAGCTGTATCTGGCGGACATAGTGGACGCCGCCGACGCTATTGAGCGCTTCGTGGAGGGCGTGAACTATGATCACTTCGTGGGCGACGAACTACGCTAAAGCGCGGTGCTGCAAAAGCTGATCGTGATTGGTGAAGCCGCTGGCCGCCTGTCGGCCGAATTCCGGGCTAGCCATGCGCACATTGAGTGGGCTGATGTTGTGGGATTCCGCAACATTGCTGTGCATGAGTACTTCGCAGTCAATTGGTCGATCGTGTGGGTGACGGCGGTTGAGGATGTACCCTTGCTGCGCCAACAGGTAGCCCAAATCGTGCAGGATGAGTTTGCCGACGACTAGAATCGCGAGTGGCCTTGAAGAATCCGGCACTGCGGTGCGCCAGGGTGAGGGCTTGTGCCAGGTATCGTCCCGTCACTCCGTTCGAGCCTTCGTCCGTAGGGGCGAGGCATGCCTCGCCCCTACCACCGAGAGTTTGACTAGATCGGTCCTTGAGTCGCGGGCAGCGATCCCGCTGTGCTGCGACCCACCAACCGATGCCACGCGGCTGTGGCTACATCGCGGCCAGAGATTGATGCCTGAACAGCACACCCGACAACGACGCTCGATGCGATTGCGTGGGTACGACTACACCGCCCCTGGGGCGTATAGTGTGACTATCTGCACCGCGGGCGGCGTGTCGTTGTTTGGCGAGATCGTGGGTGGCGAAATGAGGTTGAGCGCGTGTGGTCAGGTGATGGAGGACTGTTGGCATGAAATCCCCGCACATTCACCCGACGTGGCGTTGGATGCGTTCGTGGTCATGCCCAACCATGTGCATGGCATCATCATCATCAACGAGGACCGTCGTACGGGCGAGGCATGCCTCGCCCCTACCCGGCAGACGGGGACTGTGGCGCCTGGGTGGTTGCCCCAGATCGTGGGCTCCTTCAAATCCGCCGTGAGCAAGCGCATCAATGAGCAACGTGGCACGCCCGGCGGGCAGGTGTGGCAACGTGGCTACTATGATCGCGTGGTTCGCGACGAGGGCGAACTGGACAACTTCCGCAGATACATCGCGGAGAATCCTCTCAAATGGGACCTGGATCGCGAGAATCCAGACAACGTCAAGGCAAAGATGAGACGGTAGCGATCTGCCGATCGGACGAACCTGACTTGCTTCGCTTGGCCGTGGAGGAGGAGGCAACCAGAGGTGCCTTGCCGTTGCATGCGTTCGTGGTGATGCGCAACCATGTGCATGCCATGATCATTAGCAACGACGGCCTTCGTAGGGGCGAGGCATGCCTCGCCCCTACCAGGAGCAGAACGCATCCTGAGCCGCGTCCTGAACATCCTGAGTAGTGCTGAGTAGCCGCGAAGCGGCGCACCGAAGCACGTATCGAAGGATCGAAGGAGCGGGGCGAGAGTACCACAATTCCGAATGCCTGCGACGGCCAGGGCAGATGGCCCTCATTTCCTATTGACATGCAGTTGCAATTGTGCTATAATGTGATTGGCTCTTGCAGGGGAGCCACCCTGCCATCATCTCTTGTTCGACGAGGCTCGCCTTGCATCTCGGGGCGGGCGCTGTTGTCCCTAGAGACCTGTGCGTGTAGGGTCACCCTGCAATGGGGACGGTGACTCTCGCTTTGCGGACCGGACCGACTAGGTTGTGGCGCAGCCCAAGGCAACACCACCGCCCGACGCAGTCGATTTGGGGAAGGGAAGGAGAATGCGTCAGACCAAGAAGACGGTTTACATCAAGTTCTTCGTGCCCATCAATGTGAAGAGTATCGATGAGCTAACGAGGCTGGTGGTAGACAAGCTCAAGGAGAGAGTGCAGCGATTCGTGTTGTTGATATCATCCCCCGGCGGCAACGTCGCCGCGGGCCTGTCGGGCTACAACTTCATGAAGGGGATCCCTGCCGAGGTGGTCACGCACAATTTCGGAAGCGCCGACTCGATTGCGACCGTACTGTTCTGTGCAGGCTCGGAAAGGCTCTGTGTGCCTCACGCCCGGTTTTTGCTACACGGCATAGGCTTTGACGTTAAGGGTCCGACGAGATTCGACGAGAAGATCTTGGATGAGCGTGTCAAGAGCTTGAGGATAGACCGGGAGAACATCTCAAGGGTTATAGCGGACACCACTGGTAGGAGCCTGGGCGATGTGGAGAACGACATTCTCCAGGGCACCCCCCTGAACCCTGAGCAAGCGCGTGAGTACGGACTCGTAAACGAAATCAGGAGCGAGCTCTTCGAGCGGGGAGCCGAGGTGGTCGAGATAAGCGCACGCCAGGGTGTCGCAGTCCGTGATATGGAACGTGGGAGGCGGCGGTGAGCTGCGACGGGCTCCGAGCGAGGGTGACAAGGTGCAGTTCACCATCGAGACGGACCAGCGTGCGGCCAGGGCCGTCGACCTGGTGGTGACCGAGTCCGCTCCGCGCCAGAGCGACAACAGCCGGTGGTAGGCTGAACTCAGGCGGCGCGAGCAAGCGCACGCCATCACGGAAGAGCCTCAGGGCGATTGTTTCGCTCCCGAGGCTCTTTTTCTTTGGTGTGTTGGCGCAACGACACGACAGACTTGACATCTCACCGCGGCTGGTGTAAAATCCTTACAGTAAATATAAGGTGTTTGCTTATGAAGCGAGACCCACAGGAGAATGCACGGGCACTCTATCAGGTCGCGGCTGCTCAGGGAGGCTACTTCACAGCAGTTCAGGCACGGCGGGCTGGATACGCCTACAGCCAGCAACACTTCCACGTTTCACGCGGCAATTGGCTAAGGATCGATCGTGGTCTCTTTCGGCTGCGCAGTTTTCCCTCTGGCGAGCGCGAGGACCTGATTCGTTGGTCGCTGTGGAGTCGCAACCAGAAAGGTGTCCCGCAGGCGGTTGTCTCCCACGACACGGCACTGACCGTTCATGAGATGAGTGATGTTATGCCCGCCCAGATCCACCTGACTGTCCCACAAAGGTTTCGCAAGAAGATCCCACCTGGGTGTGTGCTCCACAAATCGATTGTGGCTCCTGAGGACGTGGAGTCCCGAAGCGGCTATCGGGTGACGACGCCTCTACGCACTCTACTCGACGTGTCCGACAGTCCCCTGAGCCAAGAGCACCTCAACAAAGCCTTGCGCGATGCACTGGAACGCGGCCTGGTGCGGCGCCAAGTGGTGGAAACGGCGCCTTGTGCGCCAGATGTTCGCCGCCGCCTGGACCGGGCGCTGGCGGTGGCGCCGCGGCAGGAGCCGGCAAGTTGATTGGCCGCTACGAAACACCACAAGCGTTCCGCGATGCCCTGCAAGCCCGAGGGATGGGCCATCCTCAGCAAGGGCGTTATGCACGGGAGACCTCCGAGGTCTCGAAGACCTCGGAGGTCTTGGGGTGGCTAGGCGGCGCGAGCGAGCGCAACTGATCACGAGAGAGCCTCAGGGCGATTGTTTCGCTGCTGAGGCTCCTTTCTTTGCAAGGGGCACGCATCCTGAGTAGCTGCGTAGCAGCGTATCGAAGGATGAGGCTAGCGGTCCATATAGTGTACCAGAATACGGAACGAACCCGAGCTCGCTGGGTAATGCAGCTCATCTACTATTGACACATCATTCCATTTGTGCTAAAATGTGTTTGGCACTTGCGGGGTGAGCGCCCTGCCTTCATCTCTTCTTCGACGAAGCTCGCCTTGCATATGGGGCGGGCCTTCTTCTGCTTAGCGGCGAAAGCCGAGGCATCCTCATCATGCACGCGCGATGAACGGTGAGGAGACAAGAGTGGATTACTGATGAGCGTCTGAGGCGTAAGCTCTGCTCAGGAGCGTTTAGCCATGTAAGGAGGGCACTGTGAGGATCGAGAGCCAGAGAGCCAAGCAAATCGATGCGCATCTGTCATCTCATCCTGATTCGGAGGTGGGGAGGTTTGCAATCGAGATCGGTGGTGAGAAGCGCATGCTCCCATTCTTCCGCTTTCCAATGGAACTATTGTGTTACAACGCCAACAACGGGCGCCTGGCGATGGACAGGCGTCAGTGGGAACACGAGCATGGCCGTGAGCTAGATGGGTGTCAGCGAGAAGACGCGGTGATCGTGCGCGGAATGCTATTGGGTCTGGACGAGGACAGGACGGCTGTTCTGAAGAGAGACATTCATCAGAAAGGACAAATGGAGCCCGGTGTTATCACTCACGATGGAGTCGTGATCAATGGTAACAGGCGGATGGCCGTATTGGAGCTGCTTCATGAGGAGGAACCCATCGGAAAGTGGAGGTACCTCGAGGCTGCCCGGTTACCGCCCGAGATCAGCGAGCAAGATCTCTGGAAGATCGAGGCCGGTCTGCAACTCTCAAAGGACAGGGTGGCTGAGTATCATCCCGTCAACGAACTGCTCAAGATAAAGGAGGGGGTGCAGCGAGGTCTCTCGCCCGAAGAAGTGGCTTCTGCGATGTATGCGTGGAGGGTCAAAGAGGTCAAAGAGGCGCTGCAAAGACTGGGGCTGATCGACAGCTTCCTGGAGTTCTTCGGCCAGCCAGGCAACTATGGAGTCATAAAGACGTTCGGACTCCATGAGTACTTCATAGACATTCAGAAGCGAGTCATTAGCCCGGCAGAACGGGAAGGGGTCCCCAAACGAGAACTGAAAAAGAGGTTGAGTCATACGTTCGCGCTCATACGCGCTGGCATTCTCGCCCAAAGTACAGGGAAGACCAAGAGGAAGGGCTTCACGCATTGGGACATCCGAAACCTTCACAAGATATTCTCAGATGCCCATTCTAGAGATGCCTTTGTTGGAAGGTTGGAAGAGGCAAGTGACATGCGCTCGGTGCCCGAAGAGGACGTGATAGAGGACTTTCGGGATGCAGCGGAGATTCTCGTTATGAGGCAAGAACGCGACCGGCCAGTACGACTCATAGAGAGAGCGATCAACGCGTTGCAGAGCATCGACAGGGAGAGCGAGCACCTTCTTGGCGAGGCGGTCATGGAGAAGCTCGAAACGCTGCTAGAGGTGGCGCAGGACATACGGCGGCAACTGGCCGACAGACAACTTGGCCGATAGCATCTGGCGGAATGAGCGATGATAACAGTGCGGCTTGTCGACGGAGTCCTTTGTTTGGATGGCACGGGTGATGACCAGATCTTCGGATGGGACCACCGCCTTTTCCTGACGATTACTGCGGGATATCGGCTTGATGAGGCACAAGCTTGCTACCTGCTGTCAGAGGAGACCGAGGTGACCGCAATCCTGGAGGAGACGATAGAATACCTGCGGGACGAGGAGATCGACTTTGAAGTAGATGAAGGAGTTGCCAGACTGCTACAGCGATTGCAGCATGAACAGCAAGACTACGAGCACGCCGTCGCGGCTGGACCTATGGCTCAGTGTTCCGAAGAAGGAATACCTCCTCCCCCTACCTTGGTCCGCCAACTGAAGCGACACCAAGTGCGAAGTTTCAGGCATCTGCTTGCTGTGAAACACGGGGCCAACTTCTCCGTTCCGGGGAGCGGCAAGACGACCGTGGTATATGCAGCCTTTGAAGCTCTGCGCAGACAAGGAACACTGGCCAAGTTGTTGGTCGTCGGTCCTCGGAGCTGTTTCCTTCCGTGGGAGGAGGAATTCATGGCTTGTTTCGGATTTCCCCCTCGCAGTGCCCGCCTAACCGGGTCTAAGGAATCGCGCTGTGGCCTATACCTGGACGCCGATAGGCATGACCTTTTCCTGTGCACCTATCAGACAGCGTCGAATGACGTAGATGAGCTAGTTGGTCTATGCAAGAGACACGCCGTATTTGTCGTCATAGACGAGTCCCACAACATAAAGAGGCTTCAGGGGGGCGTGTGGTCCGAGGCGGCTCTACAAATCGGCCGGTACGCAGCGCGCCGGGCTATCCTTTCGGGAACGCCCATGCCTAACACCTACGCCGATTTGTGGACGCAGTTCACGTTTCTGTGGCCCCGGAAAGAAGTGCTTGGTGATCGAGCTCAATACCGTCACACCTGCGAGGACCCCACGCAGCACGCACGTCTTCGGGAAGCAATCCGCCCGTTCTTTGTTCGGGTGCGCAAGTCCGAACTAGATCTGCCGCCGGTCCGCCTGCAGAGGATCCACTGCGAACTGAAGCCGTACCAAGAGAGCATCTATCAGGCTCTATCGGTTAGGTTCATTGGCGAGATCAATGCCCGGCTAGAAGATCGGAAAATGCTTCGCCAGTGGCGCAAGGCAAGAATGGTGCGACTGATACAGGCGGCCTCGAACCCTGCGCTCCTCGCAAAGTACTCTGAGGAATTCGACGTGCCGCCGCTTGGCGCAAAAGGAGCCTCAATCACGGAGCTTATTGATAGGTATCCCAGGTATGAGGTTCCCGCCAAGTTTGAACGGGCAGTAGAGTTAGTTCGTGACCTGGTGGCACGGGATGAAAAGGTGATCCTATGGACATCTTTCGTTCACAACATCCGAATGATGCAGACTGTTCTGGCGGACCTGCAGCCTTTTGTGGTCTATGGCGCTGTACCCCGGGATGCAACCGAGGACATAGAATTCAACAGGGAGCAACAGCTGCGATTGTTCAAGCGAGCGGAGCGAGCGGGTGTACTTCTGGCGAATCCAGCCGCTTGCGCTGAATCAGTTTCTCTTCACAGCGCTTGCCAGCACGCGATCTATCTAGATCGGACCTTCAACTGTGGTCAGTACATGCAGTCGCTGGACCGGATTCATCGGATTGGCCTGGGTCCAGACGACATGGTGACGTACCACATCTTGGTGGCGGCGGACACAATTGATGAGACGATAGACCGAAGACTGGAGGAGAAGCAAGCCACCATGATTCGTCTTCTAGAGGACGAGCTGCCACTCGGTACACTACAGGTGGAAGAGAAGCAGATGGGCCAGTCGGAAAGCGAAGAGGCAGTCGACTTCGAACAGACGATGAAGGACATCGAGCGGCAGCTCCAGTTCACTGCCCAACGCAATCCACCACAGTAGGAGGGCCCTACGCTACCCAGGCAGTACGACGCGATTCGGCGATTTGGCCGCACGATGAAGATACCGCAGAGCGCTGAAGTGGACGAGCTGAATCGCGTCTTGATCGCTGTAGCGGAGCTCAGTGTTCAAGGCCAAGGTTGCGCGGTTGAGTCGGTGGTGGCATTGTGCTCATCCGTCGCGATCAGAGGCCGTCCGGGCAATCATAGAAGATTGCTAGCACTGTCTTCCGTCTCTGGGTTGATCTCACTCAGCGGCGGCAGGGCCACGCTCACCGACATGGGTCGTGAGTTTCTCGAATTGAACCCTTCGCGGTGGTACGAACTTACCGACGCCCAGGAACGGTTCGTCGCTCAGCGCCTCATTCTGTCGGGACCGTGGAGAACGCGTGCGCGCGGCCTGTTGCTGAAGTTCAGCCCGAACTACTCCGAAGTCACCTATGAACTGGGCGTGGCGGACAACCCACTTCCGCTGCGGGACCAGGGTGCAGTCCACCTACTTCAACGTCTGGGCGTGCTGGTAGATGTTGACGGGGTCCTTGTAGTAGCCGCGGAGTACGTGGCATCGGTTGTGCAGTTGCTGGCCGACCGTCGTGCCACAACCGAAGAGGATCTCACAGAGGCTCTGCACGCGAAGCGAACGCTTGGTGCTCAGGCCGAGGAGGCGATCGTCAGGTACGAGCGCAGGCGCTTGAGGTCAGTCGGTCGCGACGTCGAGGCGTCTCTGGTGAGGAGAATCAGCGAGCTTGATGTCGCAGCAGGCTATGACATAGAATCGTTTGATGGGGACAAACCCCGCGTAGACCACGACCGCTTCATTGAGGTGAAGGGATCAGGGGGCACGCAGTTGCGCTTCTTTTGGACCCTCAACGAGCGCCACGCCGCCGAGGCGCTGCGCAAGCGGTACTGGATATACTTCGTTGGCAACTTCCGCACCGGCCATGAGGATGACATTGTGCCGATCATGATTCAGGACCCCGCGACTCGTCTGGCACGGATCCCGGGACTTCGTCTTCAGGCCTCGACGTATGTAGTAACGCAGAGTGCCGATCTGGCCTTCAAGCGGATTCCTGACCAGGATATCACGGGGCTTGTGTTGTGACCAGAAGAACCTCCGTGATACCTCCGCAGCCCAAGATCGAGACAGAAAGGGTCCCGGTAGAGTGGCTCAACGAGATTGCCCTGCGTGAAGGCAACTCGAAGAAGCCTATCTACTGCATTCACAAGTGGTGGGCGCGCCGTTTGGGCAGCGTCTTCCGCACACTCCTCATCCTGGCAATGACACCCAGCCGTAAGCGAACCGATTGTGTGGCAACTGACTTCTACTCCCGGCACGATTTCACCCACCTCACGGTGCTCGATCCGTTCATGGGTGGGGGGACGTCGATCGTGGAAGCCTCCAAGTGCGGCGCCAGGACTATTGGAGTCGACATCGATCCGGTCGCCTGGTTCACGACCAAGAAACAGATCGAGCCCTGCCCGATCAGCGCTGTGCAGGAAGGTCTGTGCGATCTCGAAGAAGCCGTAGGACACGAGATTCAATCGTACTACATGACTCGTACCCCGGACGGGGAGCCGGCTCGGGTCATATACTACTTCTGGGTGGATTTGTTGATGTGCCAGCAATGCGGGCTGCAGTTAGAGTTGCACCCCCATTATCAGCTGTGTCGAGACAGAAAGAACGCGCAGCAAACCGTCTTCTGTAAGACTTGCCACTCCATTACTACCATTCCACTGTCGGAGCACTCTCTCAAGTGCGGCGAATGTGGAACAGTGACCGAGGTAAAGAGCGGCACAATTCGCCTTGGTCGATTCACTTGCCCACACTGTCGCCACTCCGGCTTACTTGTGCAGGCCATCGCGTCAGCAGGTCCGCTTCGCAAACGACTTCTCGCGGTCGAGTATGAGGTGGAAGACGGAGAAGGCGGCGTGTCCCGGGTCTACAAACCTCCGGATGCATTTGACGTGGGCCTGTTCGCCGAGGCGCGGCGCACGTTTGAAGAGGTGAAGTCTGAGTTGCCGTTCCCTCGGGAAGAGATTCCCGTTGAGGGGCGAAGTGATCCACGTCCCGTAAGTCATGGTTACAGATACTACCATGACTTGTTCAATGCGCGGCAACTTCTCTGCTTATCACTCTTGTACCGAGAAATCACCAAGATCAAAGATGACCAGGTACGGGAGTATCTCTTGATAGCTTTCTCCGATTCATTGTCGAGCAACAACATGCTGTGTCGGTACGCATTCGACTATCGGAAGCTGACACCTCTCTTTGGACTGCACGCTTTCAGCTATGTGACGCGGCCCGTCGAGAACACCGTATGGGGTGGCACCAAACGCTACGGCAGAGGAACGTTCGTGAGGTGTGTGCAGAAGATGCTTCGCGGCAAGCGCTACGCTGAGAGCCCCTATGAGCTGAGCTATGAACAGGCTCGCGCAAAGCGCGTGTTCACAGGGGAGAAGGTAACCGTCACTGTTACCGCGACTCCCGAGGAGTGGTACGATGGGCTAGCACAGAGCCTGTTGCTCAATTGCTCTTCGACAGACCTCCAAGATCTGCGGGATCGGTCAGTTGATCTCATATTGACTGACCCACCGTACTATGACAATCTGTCGTATTCGGAATTGTCGGACTTCTTCTATGTTTGGATACGGGATCACTTAGGGAGTGATGAGGTACACACAGGCGCTCGGTCAACACCCTATCGTCGGGCTCTCTATGTGATGGGGAACGATGATGCTTCTCATCAGCGGTTCATTGCGGATCTCACGGCGGTCTTTGCACACTGCAGGAGGCTGCTAAAGCCTAGTGGACTGATGGTTTTCACATTCCACCACCGACGTGTCGAAGCGTGGGATGCCCTGGCGAGCGCACTTCTCGTCGCGGGCTTTGCAGTTACGAATGTGTTTCCTGTGCGTTCAGAAGGAAAGAGCGGATTTCATAGCGCGGCTGGCACCATCAAGTGGGACTGTGTCCTCGTCTGTCGCTCAAAGGAGCAAGATGCGGGCGGAAGAAGCCTCAGTGCCCAAAGCTTCTTGCGAAGCCTGAAGGCTAGGCACCGTAGGTGGGTGCGCAGGGTCACGGACGCGGGTCTGGATTTCGGATGGGCTGACTGGGTTAGTCTGGGTTATGCACTAGCTGTCGAGCAAGCCATGGCACGGGCTGAGTCCACAAACGACGCGACGTTGTTGCTGCGCAAAGCAGCCGAACTCTTCGCGATGGAGCTGTCGCCTGCGTCACGTCAGCCCGGCGATAGAACGGCAGCTTTCGACGGCCCCCACCAGCTCCCCGGAAGCCGGCGCTCCTGACCCCTGCTTCTCGCCTTCACTAGGCGTACGGTCACATCTCTCGCGTAGATAGGGACGCGCGAAAGGAGCAAGAGAATGCCTAAGGGGTACCACAACGAGACGTGTGCACAAGCCATTCGCTCCGTAGTCAAACCAGGGCAGGTGGTGTGGTTCTCGGAGCTGTTCACGCGCGTCAAGCAGAGAGGCGCCTGGAGGGATAGCACAATCTGGCAGCACTCGATGAGTCTTATTGTCAACCTTCCTGCAGCGCGGTATCACTGGCGATCTTCGAAGCCGTTTCTCTTCTTGCGACCTGACGGGCGCTACGAACTGTATGATCCGGCCGTCCACCCTCGGGTACTGGACTGAGGGCCTTGCTGATCGCCCAGAGAGTGAGTAGCTGAATTGGAGGCAGCTTTCCGAGGCATACGCGGATCTGTGAATGGAGGCGTTGAATGCAGCAGATAGCGCTCTGGGAAGTTACGGATGATGGCCCCACCAAGCTGACTAGAGGTGGGATCGACCTAGAGCGGCACCTGGAGGATTGGATCGAGCGTGATCCGGGTCTTCTACAGACTGGCTTGACCATCCTCGGCCGACAGGTATCGGTGGATGCCGGTACTCTCGATCTACTAGCTCTGGACCCACAGGGTCGATGGGTCGTCATTGAGATCAAGCGTGGCGCTGTTCGCCGCGAGACGGTGGCGCAGGCGTTGGACTACGCTGCGTGTATCGCGACCATGCCCTACCATGAACTGTCTCAGAGACTTGGGGATTATCTTCGTCAGCATGACACGTCTCTTGAGGCCTTGCTGGAAGACCGTGCCGCCGAGGAGGACGCAGACAGCGATGAGCGGGATGTCACAATGTATCTGGTTGGCACGGGCAAGGATCCCAGCCTGGACCGCATGGTGGAGTACCTCTCTGCCTTCGAGGTCCCCATCAACGTGGTCTCCTACGATGTGTTCCAGATCGAGGGTGGCCAGCAGGTCTTGGTTCGGGAGTTGACGGAGGCCGAGGCAAAGCCGCCTTCCAGAGCCAAGGTTAGCCTCGAGCAGATCTCCCGCATGGCGGACCGGGCAGGCATCGGCGAACGGTTTCGGAAGATACTTGAATCAGCTCAGCGGCATGACTTGTTTCCGCGCCCGTACAAGCAGAGTATCATGTATACGCCACCGTCCAACCGCGCTCGTATGCTATTCACGGTTTGGGCGTGGACCAGAGCAGACGGATCTCTGCGCCTCTACGTCGGCCCAGAGGCCTTCGCCGAGTTCTACCCAGTGACGGCGGAGCAAGTAGCGTCACTGGTTGGTCCTGATGGATTGTATTGGATGGGCGACTCGGATGTTCACGAGTTCGTCGCGAATCTCGACCGGCTCTTCGAGTTGATTGAGCAGGAGAAAGCGAAGTCGGAGGAATAGGAGGAAAGCACATGCCGCACAGAAGGCAGCTCTCAGATAGCGAGAAGGAGCAGCTTCTCGCCCAACACGGGCGACGATGCTTTGTGGATGGGGAGCCCGTACCTGAAGATGAGAGTATCGAGTTTCATCACATCAAACCATACTCCGAGGATGGCCCCACTACTTTGGCCAATGTTGCCCCTGTTTGCCGCCGCCACCATCGCACAATTGGCACCATGAGCCTACAGGAATACCGTGACAAGCTCGAACTCGCCGGTTTTTTCGAGGATGAGCCCAAGTACCTCAATGACCTCATCTCTTTCAAACGCGGCCACTACGGGGAGAAGTTCACGTACGAAATACTCGACGGCGCGATTTGTCTCTACTTTGAGGGCGGTCGCCAGGATTATCCGCTCCATACGTGTGCGACAACGGGCTGGCAATACTTCTATGCGACTCTCCCAGTCGAATACCTTAGGAATGACAGGGACTTGCAGCCTCGGGCTTTGCGACAGGCATCACTGTGGCGTCTGTACCGGCACTTTCAAACCAACACTCAACTAGCACCCTCAATCTGCCGAATCGACGAAAGCGGCGACCTTCTTCTGTTCGACGGGCAGCACAAAGCGGCCGCCCAGATCTGGTCCGGTCGCACAACCATCGAGTCCAAGGTCTACTTGGATCCGAATCCGAGGGTTCTGAAGGAGACCAACCTTGAAGCCGACGGGCCGTTTCGGCAGATGTCGTTCTACTCTCACGAGCTGATGAGGAAGTATGCTGATATCTTCGGCGAAGACTGGGCGGAATACATGGAGACAGAAGGAGAGAAATCAGAGCTCGGGTTCCTCAATTTCCTGATCCA
Organism: Chloroflexota bacterium; assembly: GCA_030613785.1. GTDB lineage: Bacteria > Chloroflexota > Anaerolineae > UBA7937 > B3-Chlor > JAUWLF01. Next base: position 13,446 of record JAUWLF010000069.1, read on the forward strand.
CGCAAAGAAGAAGACGAAAGCAAGGGCTCGAAAAGAAATCGCCCTTGCTATGTACAGGGAGATAGTCGACGACCCGTCAAACAAGCTGTCTGGGTATCTCTCGGAGACACCTAGAGGTCGCAAGCAGCCGCTCAGCTTTGCCCGTCTCAAGAAGACATTCTTTCAACACTTGCTAGTGCCACCTCCCGTGCAGGAGGAGTTTGAATCCGATACCGATTTCAGAAAGCATGAGCGGCGGAACCTGGTCAAGCTGATGAACATCGTTGCCGAGGAAGGACTGGAGGGCAAATGGGCACCAGACCGCGCTGATGCCGCTCACCAGAAAGCCGAGCGAGTATTTAGCGCCGGGGCCGTGAGGGCTTGGGTCATTCTACTGAGAGATGTCATCAATCAACATCTGCACCATTACACTGACGAACAGAGGCGCCAGTTCTTCTACCGTGGCATTTCTGATCCGGAGTTTGCCTACTTCAGGCAATTCGTGCAAAAGATATTCTCGCACAAGATATGGGACGACCCGGATCCGTCTGGCGAGATTAGCGCCCGTCTTGCAAAGGATGATGCAACGACCGCTAGGAGCCTATTCGACGAAAAGCGGCTGACGGCCCGGTGGGTGCTCGGTGAATAGGGCAGTCCTCGGGCAGCGGTACGCCATTGCTGTCGAAAGGAGGCAAGGGTATGGTACAGGGTACTGTGGATTCGCGGCTTCCTACGCCCGTTGATCTGGCGCGCGTACTTCGCGCCGGTGTTAGGACTCCGGAGTCCTTAGGGGTCACCGGGCCCATCAGAAAGGAGGTGAAGCGCAGGTTGGAGGAGATATCCGGGGGCACCGCAGCTATAACATCTGGGGAGCCGCCGCGGACTGGGGGCAGCAATGTGCAATTCCTTGACCACGCGGATGTAGGCTCTGAGGGCCTGCGCCCAGTTATGCGCATGAATCAGTGGGTCATATGGTGGGGCGTCTGTTCATGGGGCGAGGAGGCGCAGGCGGAGCAGGTCTGGAACGCAGTGCGAGACATAGGCCTGGTCGAACCCGGCTGGTCTGTCGAGCGCGGGAGCGGGGGCCCTGATATGCCACGAGCTGCATGGGGCACGGGAGGCTATGTACGTGTCTTCAAGAGGCTAACAGTTCAGCAGGTCGAACAGCTGGAGACACTTGAGGGCTTGGTGTCGCGGATCGCCAGCGACCTTTGGTGGTGGCATCAGCGCTTGGAGCAGGTGAAGTCGTTGGCACTGTTCATCGCATGATACAGTGACTGCGTTCACAGAGCGCCGCAGGGCCAAGACGGGCGGTACGTCTGAACAGGGCGCGCTCAAGGTTTCCATCTATTGCTTGAAGCCAAGTTGGTGGCAGCATAGAACCGTCCCTGCGTAGGTGGGGTGGAAGTGACTTTGAATCGTGAGATACTCCAATTCGCGGAACAGGAGGGCAAACATAGTGAATCGTCTTGCTGAAGCGTTGAAGAAGAACCTCGATGAAATCAACGAATACCTCTACGTTGGTTCTGGCGACTCGGATAGCTTGATACAGCGCATTGAACGGCAGGAGCGAGGAGGCTCGGATGATTTCGATGAGGAGCAGGTCTGGACCTTTCTAGTTGGTTCTGCATATGCGATGGGCGCCGAACAAGGAGTAGCAAGGCTGACAGAACTTCTGACTGGCTCATCTCAGCGGGTGCCAGCCAGCCCGAGGATCTGGTTTGAAGTGCTGCCGATGCCCCCTCGCAAAGCTGAACGCAACACACACCTCGATCTCGCCCTGGGGACAATTTCCGCGCGCGAAGGCACTGACAGCGGGATAGAACTTGACGATGCAGAATCTACTTGGGTCTGTTTCTGCGAAATGAAGTGGTACTCGGACATCTCGACCAGCGTGAAGCATGATGCTCACCGCAACCAATTGGCGCGAGTCATAGAGAACGCCCTCTGTTTCCAAGGCGGTGACAAGTATGTCGACAATGTACACGTCACCCTAGTGACCCCCAAGACCTTTCGCAACGCGCCCCGCAGATCTCGGTTGTATCAGTACAAGTTTGACGACTACAGGGTTCCAAGTCAGCTCATAGAAGATCTCGAAGCCTGCACTCTAGAGCACAGGAACCAATCGGATTGGTCTTACCCTTCTGACCTGGCAAAGCGAACCGAAAACCTCTCTCTCCACTGGGCGACGTACGACGAGCTGTTTGAGAACATCCCTGATTCCCCGCTGGCAGAAGAGTTGACGAGCTTTTGGAGACAGCACGGCAATCATCAGGGCCGTGTCTGAGCCGGCTTTGCGCGCAGATGTCTGCGCACCTTGTCCGTCAACGTGCACAAGATCACGGACCAGGCGCAGCGTGAGTCACACTCTCTGGGGAGACGAAACAGCGTGAGAGGATGGCATCAGACATGACTGACTTCAAGGACATCTTTCGTGAGGAACGGCACTTCTGCAACCATCTCTTTCGTCTCCTCTGCTACAGGAAAGAGGACGGTGGGAAGGACAGTGGTCTGGGGCAGTTTCTCACTTTGGCTGGTTTGTCCATTGAGCTAGATGTCAATACGGTTTCTGGTGCGGAGGTATACACCGAGGTCGCTGTGTTCCGCGACTTCTACTATTACCACACCAGCGGTGAGAGTTTTCTTCTAGACCTGTACGATAGGTTCTTGCCAAAGATCCAGGAGCAGTACAGCGGCAAGATCGCCACCCCGACGCCGATCGCAGACGTACTGCCCCAACTCAGTGGTATCCACCCCAAGGACTTCGCAAGGCACCTGGCCGACACCGAAGACGACAGGCTATTCTATCGTGAGTTCTCTGCACTGTTCAATGCAAAGCCGGATTTCTTGGTGATTTGCGACGGGCTGATGATCTGGCTGGAGGTGAAGTTCTGGACTGCGTTCAGCCGCGCGCAGCTCAGGCGCACCCAGAACATTGCGAACCTATGCAGTTCGGACCTGTTCGCCCCTGTATTCGGCAAGAAGCCCAACCGCGTTATGAAACTGGGCACCAAGCGCCATGTCCAGATTAAGAAAGAGGGCGATTTCATAGACTGGGCTGACGTTGCTGACATCGCTGAGAGACTACTTCCGCATGGGACGGACAACTACACTGCTCAAGCACTGAGCGTCTTCATAGAACTGGATGGAGAGAAGTGAAAAGGTGACGACTGACCAGTGGCCACGAGCCCAGGGACAAAGAGAACAAGATGAAGAAGGCAAAGCCGCGAAGGACTTGGTTCTTCGTTGATGAATCTGGCGATCCTAGCGTCTACGATCGCAAGGGGAAGCTGATCGTAGGCCAGCCAGGGTGTTCTCCTATCTTGATCCTGGGCCTAATCGAAACCCAGGCCCCCGAACGTCAGCGCCAGGCCATCTTGGCACTTCAACAGGAGGTCGTCCACGATCCCTATTTCCACGACTTCCCTTCGATCAAGAGGACAGCCGTCGCCTTTCACGCCAAGGATGACCTGCCAGAAATCCGCTACCAGTTCTTCAAGTTGCTTGCCACCCTGGACTTTCGGGCACAGTTCATCGTCGCCCGCAAGATCGAGTCGGTCTTTCGTAACAGCTTCCAGGCCTAGGAGAACGCTTTCTACGATCACCTGGTCGCTCAGCTGTTCCAGAACCTACTGCACCGCCATGAGAACAACTTCATATACGTCGCCAAACGCGGTTCGCGAGACCGTCAGGCTCCCTTATCCAATGCTATCCAGCGGGGGATCGAGCGCTTTGAGAAGAAGTGGGGCGCTCAGGTGGCGACAACCTTCAAGGTGCAGGCCCAGACTCCCATGGGAGAGCCCTGTTTGTGCGTGGTCGACTACATGAATTGGGCGGTCTATCGGGCGTTCACCAGGGGGGAGATGCGGTACTACCGCGCGGTCGAGGACAAAGTGAGCTTGCTGGTAGACCTATACGACAAGGCCAAGTACGGTCAGAACTACTATACCAGGAACAATCCGTTTGACATAAGCAAAATCACCCCTCTGTAGCTAGGCCCGGTTACCGGGCGCACGGCATGCAAAGCCGACTTTCGCGCACAGAGGAGTGACTACCCAACAATGCCATTTTACCACATTTGGGCAAGTTTGTCAATATCGACTTCTGCACCTCTTTCCCGCACAGAATCTGATACCTTCGATCTGCCCCAACCCTCATCTCGCGGTTTGCGCCATTTCACCGCGTGTGCCAGATGGTCCCCAGGCGATGCAGAGCCGGTCGGAACACGGCCCGGAACCTTTGTCACCCCTCCGTCGTCTATTATACGGAAAACAGAGTACAATAGAGATAGGAGGAAGAACGATGTCTCGAAAACACTTTATCGGTAGTTTGCTTCTGGTCATCGCGCTGGCACTGGTTGCCTGCCAGAGCCCGGTCCCTGACCAGCCAACGGAGCAGCCACAGCCCGGGCTGCCCAACCCAGCCTCGGCTTTCTGTGAGGAGCAGGGTGGCACTATCGAGATTCGCGAGAGTCAGGATGGCCAGTACGGCGTCTGCATCTTCGAGGACGGCTCCGAGTGTGATGAGTGGGACTTCTTCGAGGGAGAATGCAAGCCTGGTGACTATGACGTCGCACCAGCGCCAGTGCATGTGCCCTGGTATGTTAACGACGAGTATGGCTTCTCCCTGGACCCCTCGCGTGACTACGCCGTCGAAGGCTGGGATAACTACGTTCTTTTCAAGAAGCCCGGTTACTTCCTGTTCGTGGGGTACAAGTGGGCAGATCAAGAGGTCGAGCCCTTCCGTACCGGCATGCCCGCTGGGGAATTCCAGGATGGCGGCACAGTCACGGTCCTGGGCGTTGAAATACCCAAGCAGATTGTGATCTGTGAGGGCAAGGTCAAGAATGTGACCTACAGTCCGTTTCAGGCCGGGGATCTCCAGATCTTCGCCTGGGTCGATCCCGAAATGCCTGAGGGCGGCGACTATGATCAGGTTGACGTCCCTGTCGAGCTCCAGCATGAAGCCGATCAGATAATGGCCACGTTCGCCCTCACCTCCGGCGAGACGCCTGAAGTCTTCATCCTCGGCGAGTAGCCTTTCAGCAAGTCCTATACCAAACGCCCGCCTGACAGCGGGCGTTTTTATTTTGCTGTAGGATGCTCAGGAGACCTTTCCTGCCGGCCTCGTCCTGACTGCTGCTCGTTTCGGTGGGCCGCCGCGTCCTTCGATACGCTCAATCGCTGCGCTCATGAGCTACTCAGGATGAGTGCGGCGGCGTTGCGCTGGCAGAGAGTTCCCTCCCCCTTGATGGGGGAGGGTTAGGGTGGGGGTGAAGGAGAGGAATGTATGTCACCCTCCCCCCCGCCCCTCCCATCAAGGGAGGGGAGTAAGGTGGCCGCGGTGAGGAAGGTGGCATGCTAGGCGTCGCACCCTTCGATACGTGATTCGATACGCCGCCTCGCGGCTACTCACAGCACTACTCAGGATGCGCGGCTGCGCTGCGGTGGCGAAGAGTACCTTCCCCCTTGGATGGGGGAGGGTTAGGGTGTGGGGGTGAAGGAGAGGAGAGGAATGTATATCACCCTCCCCCCGCCCCTCCCATCAAGGGAGGGGAGTAAGGTGGGGCCGGTAAGGAAGGTGGCGTGCTAGGGGTCGCACCCTTCGATACGTGCTTCGATACGCCGCCTCGCGGCTACTCAGCACTACTCAGGATGCTTGCGGCGGCGTTGCACAGGTGGAGAGTTCCCTCCCCCTTGATGGGGGAGGGTTAGGGTGGGGGTGAAGGAGAGGAGCGCAATGTATATCACCCTCCCCCCGCCCCTCCCATCAAGGGAGGGGAGTAAGTCAAGGGAGATGAGTGACGGCCAGGCGGAGGGGTAAGACAGGGGCTGGAGTTTGCGCCTTCTGACCGTGTGCGCTAGAATGTACCCAATCGCCAATAAGAAGGAGGAGAAAATGCATGCAATGAAGCCACAAAAGCTGGCCTTCCTGATCATCGTGGCCCTCATCGTGAGTGGCGCCCTGGCCTGCACGATCGGCGGAGAACCGGCCAAGCCGACGGTGACCATCACCGCACCCACCAGCGATGCGCAGGTGGAGCTCGGGGAGGTCAACGTCCTGGTCAGCGCCAGCGACGCCAAGGGCATAGCCAGGGTGGAGCTGTCGGTTGACGGCGCCCTCTATCGCACCGACGCCAACCCTGACCCCGAGGGAGGGACCTCTTGGGCGGTGGTGCAAACCTGGACCGCGACCGATCCTGGTATGCACACCCTCTCGGTCACCGCGTACAACGTAGACGGTCTGCTCAGCGACCCCTGGGCGGTGACAGTCGAGGTTGTGGAAGAGGGTGTGGTGGTGCCCACTCCTACTTCGGGAACTGGGCCGCCTCCGACGGCGACGGACACGCCTGCACCTCCACCTCCACCAGGGGCCACGGACACTCCGGCGCCTCCACCGGAGCCTACAGATACCGCCGAGCCGGAACCCACAGACACGCCCGAGCCACCGCCGACAGACACGCCCGAGCCACCGGGTTTGCCTGACCTGGTCCTCGACCAGTTGTCCGTGAATCCCCCGAACCCTGCGTGGGGTGGTTCAGTCGAGGTCACCATTTCTCTGGGCAACTACGGCGACGCGCCTTCAGGGCCCTACTCGGTGCTGTGGAGGTACGGAACTGGGGACTTCGACGTCTGCGAGTGGAATAAGACCTCGCTGCCCCCCATGAACGGGGGAAGCCTGCACTGCACCGTGGATGAGATCTACGCCTCCTACGACACCGTCGCCACCGTGGACTGGCGCGACGAGGTGGAGGAGAGCGACGAGACCAATAACAGCGCGCAAGTCACGGTCAATGTCGGGCCAGTCGAGCCGGACCTCTACATCAGCGAAATCAGACTGGTTCCGCCCTCGCCTCAGCAGGGGTCGCCAGTGCACGTTGGGATCCGGATCCACAACGGAGGGGGTACTGATGCGGGAGCCTTCAGGGCGCTGTGGAGAGCGGCGGGGCCGACCGTAGGTTGTGAGTGGAGCGTGGGTTCTCTCGCCGCAGGTGCCGCCCGGTGGCTCCAGTGCGAGTTCACCTATAGCGGCTGGAACCCCAACTACACCACCACCGGCGTTGTCGACGTGGATGACGACGTCGCAGAGGCAGACGAGACCAACAACGAACTGGTGTTGATGGTCAACGTCCGGCCCGACTAGGTAGGTGGACTGGATGTTTGTGTGAGTGATTTGGATGTGCCCTCCATTCTCCATGGGGGGCACATTCTTCAATGTGGGGATGCGCAAGAGTGGGGAGCCCCTGCGCCGCACGACGAGGGAGAGAGCGATGACTTCTGCTGACGAGATAATGGAACGACTGGGGCTGGTGCCCCTTCGCGAAGAGGGTGGTTACTTCGCCGAGACCTACAAGTCTGACGAGGTGATCCCCAAGGACAGCTTGCCGGAGAGGTACCCAGCGGAGCGGGCTTTCGGGACGTCGATCTTCTACCTGCTGACTCCCGACACGTTCTCCGCGCTCCACAGACTTACCTCAGATGAGATATTCCATTTCTACCTGGGTGATGCGGTGACCATGCTCCAGCTTCACCCTGACGGGTCATCGAAGGTGGTGACCCTGGGGCAGGATATTCGCGGCGGCCAGGAGCTTCAGGTGGTGGTGCCCAGGGGGACGTGGCAGGGGTCGTTTCTCAATGAAGGAGGTGAGTTCGCGCTCCTGGGATGCACGGTGGCCCCGGGGTTTGAGTACGAGGACTACGAGGGGGGTTCCAGGGAGGAGTTGGTGGAGCGGTATCCTGAGGCGCGGGAACTGATCGTCCGCCTCTCGCCGGGGGATTGATCCTCAATCGCCGGACCATCCCGACCGAGGACAGGAATCTATATCACCCTCCCCCCGCCCCTCCCATCGAGGGAGGGGAGTGAGGTGGCGGGGGTGTCGAAGGAGGCAGAGCAAAGTCCCCTCCCCCTTGATGGGGGAGGGTTGGGGTGGGGGTGACAGAACCAAGGTGTC
>JAUWLF010000151.1 GCA_030613785.1 Chloroflexota bacterium
TTGAGAGGAGCTGCCCCTAGTACGAGAGGACCGGGGTGGACAGACCGCTGGTGTGCCAGTTGTACCGCCAGGTGCATCGCTGGGTAGCTATCGTCTGGAAAGGATAACCGCTGAAAGCATCTAAGTGGGAAGCCTCCCTCAAGACAAGGTCACCCACCGGACTAACCGGGTAAGACCGCAGGTAGATTACCTGCTTGATAGGCGGCAGGTGTAAGGGCAGCAATGCCTTCAGCTAAGCCGTACTAATGGTCGAGGGCTTAATCTGCAACACGATACGGTGGTTTTGGCTTGAGCATTCTGTTCAGTTCTTAGGGTGGTAGTTTTTGCAGGGGCATAGCCCGTGCAATTGCGTGGTAAGAGTGATATTCCTCAGGTGACTGTAGCGGAGGGGAAACACCCAGCTCCATACCGAACCTGGAAGTTAAGCCCTCCAGCGCCGATGGTACTGCACTGGTAACGGTGTGGGAGAGTAGGTCGTTGCCTGGGGATTCTTGTATCTCTGGAATCATGGTGGCGACCCTCGCTTTTTGGTGCTTTGCCCTCCTGCACAGCACCCTGGTGTCCCTCAGGTTTCAGAGCTGGGTAGAGGGCCGGGTTGGAAAGGTCCTCATGCTGGCCTTCTACAGACTGGCCTTCACGATCATCAACGGGATCGCCCTCGCCGCTTTGGGCCTTGTCATTCTGAACATCCCCGACAGAAATCTGTATTCGGCTTCAGGAGTTCTGTACTGGGGACTTCGCTCCATCCAGGTTCTGGGGCTGGTATTGCTGCTCCTCAGCGCTCGACGTATGGATCTCCTCCAATTCGTCGGCCTCAGGCAGGCCTATCATCTCCTAGCTGGCAGGGAAGTGTCAGAGGATGCGTACCCCTTTCGGAGGGGCCCGTTCGAAACTTCGGGCGTGTACCGACTGGTGCGCCATCCGCAGTACCTCGCAATCCTGCTGATCATGTGGCCCACTCCGATCATGTCCCTCACGTATCTCATCCTCGCTCTGAACGCGACGCTGTATTTCTGGGTAGGCTCGTACCTGGAGGAGCGCCGCCTGGTAGCGCAGTTTGGACAGGAATACACTCATTATCGGCGAGGAGTGCCGAGGCTACTCCCGTGGCGATGACTGTGGGCGCTTGTCCCGCGGGCGTTCTCCACAAGGTGGGACCCTCCCCTGAGGAGTCTGATTGAATGACTGTCCTCTCATCAGCCTCCCATCCAGAGTTCGCTCGCGATCACATCCTCTGGCGGTGGCTACCCTGGCTTGCTCGGGCAAGGATGCAGCGAGATCACCGATGAGGAGGTCTCACCGTCTTCAGGTTGATCCTCGAGGCTTTCGTGCGGAGAGAACTGGCACGGCAACAGCGACCGAGCGCCGGTGGAGCACACTATCGGAGGCCTGGCGCGGTGTGTAGCTACGAGGAGATTGTACAAGAGGTATGGAGGGCGTGAGCGGGGTGTCAGCTCAGGCGCAAGCCACGAATCGGTGAAACGGGTGCGGCAGAAGGTAGTGGTGGACTGGAGGTACCCTCGCAGTGTAGTGACCGAGCGCGGGGAGGGGTGCTGGTTGGAGGTCCCGCGGTAATCGCTGCTCTTGTGTGCTGACGTGGGAACGGAGAGGTGTGGTGCCTCTCTTGTTTCTTTTCCCATCGGGAGGAGTAGGCGCAGCAGGTACTCCGGTCAAGGGGCCGTCTGTCAGGTGACCAGAAGAGGAGATTAGCCACCTGGCCAATGGCGAAATCCCCCAGATGGCCGATGCGGCTAGGGGGCGACTGTTGTATACTGAATCCGGCAGAGAGTTCGATGGGCGGTCGTTGAGGTGATCTACATTCGCGTTTGCTCAGTTGATCACCAAGAGCAGGTACGGTTGGCCCTCTCAGGGTCTCTTGAACAACAGTGGGAATTGAAGGCGCTGGGCGGTGCCTGCAATCCAATGCTCAGCGTTGGAGGATTGTTTGACATGGTTGGACGCGCGGTTGAGACGAAGCCCAGACAAGTGTGGTATCGTATAGCATATGACAACCCCTTGGGCTGAGTCAGAAGAAGGAGTAGCTGTGGGCAAGATCGCCGTTGTCACAGACAGTGTCGCTTGCGTGCCAGAGGACCCGGAAAGACGGTACAACATCCATGTGGTGCCGTTTCAGGTGATTTGGGACGGCAATGGTCATCTCCTCATCTTCGCTATCCGATCTGGTGGCTTGACAAGCCAACGAAGTTGTGTTATACTGTAGCTGCTAATGCAACCTACTTGCAACTAAAGGCGCGATAGATGATTCTAAGGAACTTGTGGCGAAGAAAGACACGAACGATTCTGACCTTGGTGGCCGTCGGCTTGGGGGTCGCGTCAATCGTGGCGTTCGTGGCCATCGGCAACGGGTTGGTGAGTGGCTACACAGAGGTGTTTTCAGGAAGTGGAGCGGATCTGGTGGTCTCCCAGGCCAATGCCATGGACCCCAGCACCAGCGTTGTTGACGAGAGTGTAGGCGATGAGGTGGCCAACCTGCCGGGCGTAAAGCGGGTGTCGGGCATGCTCTTCGGGGCGGTCACCAGTGAGGGCGTTCCGTACTTCTACGTCTTTGGCTACAATCCGGATCAGTTCGCCATCGAGCGTTTCAAGATAATCGAGGGTGAAGGTCTGACTTCCAGATCGAGGCACGAGATCATCATCGGCAAGATAGCCTCCGACGTGTTCAACAGAGGAGCCGGCGATAGCATAAGGATATACGACAGTGCCTATCGTATCGTGGGCATCTATGAAACGGGAGCGAACTTCGAGGATGCGGGAGGGGTCGTCACATTGGGCGATGTCCAGGCGATGCTGAAGAAACCTCACCAAGTGAATGTACTTCATGTTCAGTTGAAGCAGGTCGAGGATGCGGATGAGGTAACAGAGAGGATCGAGCGTCGCTTTCCCGATCTCTCTGTGGCTAGGTCGGGCGAATTTGCCAGTCAGGAGTTGCTGACGCAGACAGTCGGCGGCTTCGCGTGGGGCATCTCCTTCATCGCCATCCTCATCGGTGGTGTGGGAATGATGAACGCGGCGCTGATGTCCGTCTACGAGCGCACCAGGGAGATAGGGCTCTTGCGGGCGTTGGGTTGGCGCCGGGGCAGGGTGCTGCGCATGATCCTGATGGAGTCCATCGCGCTCAGCCTGATGGGGGGGATCGTAGGGGCTGCGCTGGGCGTGGCTATGGTCAAGCTCTTCGGCAGTATGCCAGCCACGGCCGGGCTAATGCAGGGCAAGTTCTCGCTGAACTTGTTCGTTCAGGCCTTTCTAGTAGCTCTGGGGCTGGGGGCCATAGGAGGGCTTTATCCTGCCTGGCGGGCCTCGCAACTCGACCCTCTACTGGCCATGCAGTACGATGCCGACAGAGGAGGTAGTGGGTCGAGGCGGTGGCCAGGCGGGATGATCGTCAGGAATCTGATGCGGCGCAGGGCGCGCAGCGTGCTTACCATAGTGGGCATAGGCGTTGCCATAGCAGCAATAGTGGCGCTGAGTGGGCTGGCTGAGGGAATGGGCGAACAGATGACAGCGTTGGGAGGGGGGGGACAGGCGGATCTGCTGGCTGTGGAGGCCAATATCTCTGACATGCAGTACAGCTCCATTGATGAAAGGGTTGCCAAGAGGATTGCGACCATCCCAGAGGTGAAAAGCGTGTCAGGCTCCATCTTCAGCGCTGTCGCCAGTGAAGATTTTCCCATGCTAATCATCTCCGGCTACAATCCGCACGAGGATGCCATCAATCATTTCAGGATAGTGGAAGGGGAGGGGTTGAGCGCCAACCGGCAGACCATCATGGGTCGTCTGTTGGCCGACAGCCTGAACAAAGAGGTGGGAGAGACGATCAACATAGCGGGGAGTCGCTACCGGATCGTCGGCATCTTCGAAACAGGGGTGCCCTTCGAAGACATTGGGATTGTCATCTCCTTGCGGGAGGCTCAGACTCTGGCGGGACGACCTCGCCAGGTCAGCTTCTTGGGCATTAGACTGCGGGATCCCCGACAAGTGGACGCTGTGCTGGCGGAGCTGGAGGAGCGTTTTCCCGAGATCTCGGTCTCCAAGACTGCGGAGTTCGCTGAGAGCCTGCCAGATCTTCGTACCATGGACGCGATGATAGGAGCGATATCTTTCCTGGCCGTGCTGGTGGGCGGCATCGGGATGATGAATACCGTGTTCATGTCCGTCTTCGAGCGAACGAGGGAGATAGGCGTACTGAGGGCCCTTGGCTGGCGGCGGACGAGGGTGTTGGGGATGATCGTCAGGGAGGCGATCCTCCTCGGTGGCCTCGGTGGCCTGGCGGGTATCGTGCTGGGGATAGGGTTGGGTAGGCTGCTGCTGATGATACCTTTGGTCGGTGCCATGCTGGAGCCTCGCTATTCCCCGGAACTCATGTTGAGAGCTTTGGTGCTGGCTCTGGTCTTGGGCGCAATCGCGAGCCTTTATCCCGCCTGGTGGGCTTCGCGTCTGGACCCCTTGGAGGCGCTGAGATATGAATAGGCAGTACCGTGAAGGCTTGCTGATAAGGAGGAGACTGTGGTGAAGAAGATAGTCATCGTGGTAGTAGTAGTCGCGGCAATTGCGGCGGGAGCGTGGGTATACACGACCTACCTAGCGCCTCAGGCGGAGGCCGAGATCCCTGAGGAGCTCGAAGAGGAGGTGACGCGGGTGGTTCCGGCCACAGGTGTCATTCTACCTTTTCGCTGGGCCACATTGAGCTTCAAGATGGGTGGCGTGGTGGAAGAGGTGCTGGTAGAAGAGGGAGACGAGGTTCCAGAGGGGCAGTTGCTGGTTCAGCTGGACAGCAGCGACGTGGAATATGCGGCCGCTCAGGCCGAGGCCGCGTTGGTGACCGCTCAGGCCGCGCTGTCTCAAGTTGGGGCTTCCCCCAGGGATGAGGAATTGGCTGTGGCTCAAGCCAGTGTGTCGGCAGCTCAGGCGCAGTTGGCCAAACTGCGGACCGGTGCCAGCCAGGAGGAGATCACCGCTGCCAGGGGAGCCTTGGAGACGGCGACTGTTGCGCTCCAGCAGGCTCAGGCGGCGTACGATGAGGTTTCCTGGTTGGAGGAGATCATGGAGATGCCTCAGGCGCTGGCTTTGCAGCGGGCTACGGTGGACTACGAAATAGCGAGAGCGATCTACAATCGGGTGGTGAAGGGCCCGTCGGCGGAGGATATCGCCATAGCGCAGGCCGAAGTGGACAGAGCTCGTGCCTCCCTTGCGTCGTTGAGTGCCGGGGCGAGGCCGGAAGACGTGGCGGTGGCTGACGCGCAAGTGGTCCAAGCAGAAGTGGCTCTGTCGCAGGCCCTTTCTGCCGTTGAGGAGGCCGGTTTGAGAGCACCGTTCGCAGGAACCATCGGTGCGCTGCGGGTGAGAGAGGGAGAGATGCTAGGCCCCGGTGTGCCGGTGGTGGTGCTGGGTGATGTAGGTGAGTTCAAGATAGAGACGACCGATCTCAATGAGGTGGACTTGTACCTGATACAGGTAGGCCAGGAAGTGAGTGTGACCTTTGATGCGCTACCTGAGCGTACCATGCGGGGTCTGGTCACGCGCATTGCGCCTATGGCCAATCTGGAACAAGGAGGCACCAACTACACAGTCATCATCGAGCTGGCAGAGCAGAACCCAGACTTGCGGTGGGGGATGACCGCCTTCGTTGATATTTTCGTGGGGGCTCGGTAGATGAAGAGGAAAATACTCACAGCCATCGTGCTCGTGGTCTTGTTGACGGGTTGTGGCGCGCTGTCGGGCTCGGAGCCTGTCGAGGAAGCTGTGCCAAGCAGCACGGCAGTTGCGTCCACTGCCACGCCATTGTCCTTGCCAACGGCGACAGACACGCCTACAGCCACGCCGGTGCCGCCGACCAGCACATCGACGGCGACGTTGGTGCCACCGACGCCTACTCCCACAGCCACGGCGACGCCCGTTCCGGTGGCCCCGACACCTAGCCCGACGCCACGCTTGCAGGGGAGGTTCGTCTTCCAGGTGGGGAGCGGCGGCGACATCTACGTGGTCAACGCCGATGGCACTGCCCTGAGGCGTCTGACCGAGGGCATGGACCCCTCCTGGTCGCCCGACGGCATGCAGGTGGTCTTCGCCCGCTGGACGGAGCCCTGGGGGATCTATGCCATCAACGCCGACGGGAGCAACGAGCGCTTGCTGTTCAGTTCCAGCGTGGCGCGGAGCCCCGTCTTCTCGCCCGATGGGAGCCAGATCGCGTTTCACTTCACCACCGAAGGGTGGCATCCGGCCTGGAGGTTCTGGATCGACGGCTTCGGCTGGTACTA
>JAUWLF010000142.1 GCA_030613785.1 Chloroflexota bacterium
TACATTCTCCCCTCCTCGACCATGCTTGCGATAAGCCAAGAAACCTGATAACTGCACGGAATATACCACAGACAGCGTTGCGACGCAAGACCCCATAACAAACCGCTGCATCAAGCCGCTTTCGCCGCGCCAGCTCACGAAAGTCGTCCAGGCACACAGCAATGCCCAATCCACGGGACTGACCGCTACCGTCTCACGGCTCGCAGACACCAACAGTAGCAAGCGACCAGCTTCCTTGCTCCTCACCTTCGGCCCGCACTATAATCCCCATCAAGAGACCGGCACGCCATTTCCTTCTTGAGGAGGTAGAGAAGTATGTACGAGGGAGCAGACAAGGGCAAGGCATTGACAGAGTTGCTCCGTCTCCAGACCCGGCCCCTGGGCGTGAAGCTACTTCGCCCCGGCGACGACTTCCCCAAGCGAGTCCACCGACCCACCAGACTCCTCAAGCACAGAGTGACCATCTGTCAGGCGATGACCATGGCTAGAAAGTACGGATGGAGGGTAGGTCTGATCAAAGAAGACGTATGCTGCGTGCCCGCGCTGATCGCCTACGGCTGGGTGGAGGAAGAGCCTACCACGGATGAGGTAGCCGATCTCATGCTGGCGGCTGAGTACGCCGAGAATGCTCAAGCTGCCAAGAGGCAGATCGAAGCGATCCCCAGGCTCGACAAAGGCGAATGCTCAGGGCTGATCCTCTCGCCTCTGGATCTCACCACGTGGGAGCCAGACCTGGTCATGATCTATGCCAATGCTGGCCAGACGATGAGGCTGGTGCACGCGGCAACCTTTCATCAAGGCAATCCCGTCAACTCGTCGTTTGGAGGCCGCGCTGCCTCCTGTGCAGAAGGGATCATCCGCACTTTTCAGAGCCAGCAGTGCCAGGTAATACTCCCTGGCGGCGGCGACCGCATCTTCGCCATGACCGCTGATGATGAACTCGCCTTCGCCGCCCCGGCACGACTTGTTGACGAGCTTCTGGAGGGCCTGCGAATGTCCGGACGCCAAGTAGGCATGGCCTATCCCATCCCCTTCTATCAAGGCTTCGAGCCCAGGTTCCCTCCGGCCTACAACCGCCTGTTCAAGAAGATCAAGTAGCAACGGCGACGCAGGGCTCTCAACTCCTAGAACGAAGACCGAACGGCAGAATGGAGCCCTTATATCAATATCGCCCTATCTGATCTCCTCCACCACCAGCGTTACGTGGCTTGGACCACTGACGCGATCCTTCACAAGAAGGATTTATGTCCACTGTGGCATTTTCACCAATAGGCCTCCCTATTGTCCCCAAGAAGTGCTCCCATAGGGCAGGTTCCCCCCGGTTCCAATTCGCGCGGCACGCCGTGCTCAGCGCAGCTAGACCAGGATGGACCTTGCAAAGCTGGCGCCGTTGGGCAGAGCATCGATCCCCAACATCTCAGCGATCGTAGCGCCCAGATCAGCAAAGGTCCCGCGGGTGCCCAGGTCCACCGCAGCCTTCACGCGAGGGCCGTATACCAACACCGGCACATACTCCCTTGAATGATCGGTGCTGGGCGTAGTGGGATCATTCCCGTGGTCCGCCACGATGAAGAGAACATCTTTGGACTTCAGAGCCTCCATGATCCGGGGCAACTGGGAATCGAAGATCTCCAGCGCCCGAGCATACCCCTGAGGGTTGTTGCGATGTCCATACAGCATGTCGAACTCGATGAGATTGGCGAAGATCAGCCCTCTGCTCTCTCCGCCTAGCAACTCGATCACCTTCTCGGCGCCCACCACGTTCTCCACAGTGTGATGACAGATCGTGAGGCCTTGCTTGGCGAAAAGGTCGTCTATCTTGCCCACTCCGATCACTTCCTGTCCCGCAGCGAGCAACCTGTCCAGCAACGTCGGCTCTGGAGGTGGGAGCGAAAAGTCCTTCCTGTTGCCTGTGCGCGTGAAGCTTCCCGGGTGACCGACGAAGGGCCGGGCGATGACGCGTCCTACGCTATGCTCGCCGGTCAGCATCTCCCTCGCGATGCGACAGATGCGGTATAGCTCGTCGAGAGGGATCACCTCCTCGTGGGCAGCCACCTGAAAGACGCTGTCGGCCGAGGTATACACTATGGGCGAACCCGTACGCATGTGCTCCTCGCCCAATTCCTCGATGACCACTGTGCCCGAGATGGCCTTGTTGCCCAGGGTCTTGCGGCCGATGCGTCTTTCGTACTCCTCTATCAGATCCTGGGGAAAGCCGCCGGGATACGTGGGCAAGGGTCGGGACGAGATCACACCCATCAACTCCCAGTGACCTACAGTGCTGTCCTTACCCTTCGAAGCCTCGGCCATCCGCCCGTAGGCCCCGAGGGTATCCCGCTGCGGCGGAACGCCGTCTACCTCGGTCAGATTGCCCAGCCCGAGCCGCCCCATGTTCGGCAGGTCGAGGCCACCTACCGCCCTTGACGTGTTTCCCACCGAGTCGCTCCCCTCGTCGCCATACTCGGCCGCATCAGGCAAGGCCCCAATCCCGACCCCATCTAGAACAATTACCGTCGCCCTGTCTGTCTCCTGCATCCGTGTGACCTCTCGGAATACTATAGCACAGGCTCCGACGCTCGAGCAACGCCACTACGCACACCGCCGTCCGGTCCAGGGCTTGTCGAGTCAGTTGCCGATTCCCTTCAGCCGCGCTGCCTTACTCGGGGCAAGCATGTGAGCAACACTGGCGAACCCTTGCCCGCCACTGCGGATTATGATAAACTACCGTCAGTTTCCGCTCCCAGTTCTGGCTTGCGCGTTCAATCATACCCACCCAGGCCCCATATAGATCCTCACCAAGCAGGAGAGGCGAAGATGAAAAGAGGAAGAGTATTCTCCGGTGCCCGTCCCACCGGCAGGCAGCATCTAGGGAACTACCTGGGAGCCATCCAGAACTATGTTGCTCTTCAAGAGGACTACGAGTGCGTCTACTGCGTAGTTGACCTACACGCCTTGACGACGCTGACAGAGACGGAGAAGCTGAAAGGCAACACCTACGAGATGGTGCTGGATTGGCTGGCCGCAGGAATGGATCCAGAAACAAGCATCATCTTCGTCCAGTCTCACGTACCCCAGGTCACTGAGCTGCACATCATCCTCTCCATGGTCACACCCATGGGTTGGCTGACCAGACTGCCCACATTCAAGGAGAAGGTCCGTTTGCAACCCGACAATGTGAACTATGGTCTGCTGGGCTATCCCGTGCTGATGGCTGCAGACATCACACTTTACAAGGCAGACACCGTGCCGGTAGGCGAGGATCAAGCTCCCCATCTCGAGTTCACGAGGGAGATAGTGCGGCGCTTCAACCACCATTTCGGACCCACTCTGATAGAGCCGCAGATCAAGCTGACCCATTATCCTCGCGTGATGGGTCTGGATCGCGTGAACAAGATGAGCAAGTCCCTTAACAACCACATCGAGCTCGCTTTCTCACCCGAAGTGATAGAACAGAGAGTGATGACCATGGTCACCGACCCCCAGCGGAGATATCGCTCTGACCCAGGCCGCCCTGAGGTCTGCAATGTGTTCGCCTTCCACGGGTTCTTTTCTGCCCAGCAGGTTGAGGATATCGAAAGCCAATGCCGTAGCGCGGAGATTGGCTGTGTGGACTGCAAGAGATCTCTAGCTCGCAACCTGGCCGCCTCCCTGGCTCCCTTCCGCCAGCGACGAGCCGAGTTGGCGCGCGACGAGAACCTTGTGTGGGACGTCCTCAGTGATGGGGCCAACCGGGCCACGCCCATTGCTCAGGAGACTCTCGAGGAGGTCAAGATCAAGATCGGCCTGCCGTGAGGAATCAGGAGGAGTCAACATGGACAAACTAGAACAGTTCAACGCCTTGGTGTGCTACATCGAAGACCACCCGGGGCTGATGACCCGCCACAGCAAACAGGGCACGCGCATGTTAAGCCAGATCGAACAAGCCTGCTTGGACCGGGATGCCAATGCTCTCGCCACTGGGATAGACGAGTTCCTTGCCCTGTTGATGGGCGAGCAGTTGATGCGAGGGTTCGCCCCCGTGCGCTCCCAAAAGGCCATCGAGCAGTTCAATAGCATTCAGAAGGCCACCCGGGCGGTTCTCGACAAGATGGAAAAGTGACCAGATGCGCACAGTCCACACCCCCACCTGCATCCAGTTGAGGGGCTATATCTACGAAGAGCTAGACAAGGCGCAGGCCAATAGCGAGCTGGAGCAACTGATCGGCATCCTGGGGGCGGAGATGATCCAGCAGGATGAGGACAGCGTGATCGCCCGCAAGGCAGTAGATGAAGTCTACGAGGTATATCTCAAGCTGCTCTCTGGGCACGATTACTGCGTGTTCCAGGCCTGGGCCACACCCATCCCGGATGATCACTGTGCTCCCTTTGACCGGGTGCGCGAGATCGTGGAACACTGGCTGCCCGCACAACTTCGGAGAGAGATACTGAAAGGCATCACCCCTCTGTTCGAGGTCAGCGTCTACGCCTGCCAAGAGGCCATCTCTCGAGACGAGATGGCCTCTCTGTTTTCAGGTGAGTCGAACCTGGTCAACAGCCTGGTCTATTCCAGCAAGCTGGAACTCATCGCCCAGAATACAGAACGACGTGACACCTATCTGGTAGCGCCCGTGGACGACATGGTCTCCAATCAATTGATATCGAGCCTCGTTGACGACATCTCCCGGATGGAGATCTACTACAACAAAGTGATCTCTTTCTACGAAGTCTATACCGGGATCTACGAGAAGCTCTCCAAGATAGAGGAAGACGTCATGGGGCACATGGATGAGATCGCGGCGAAGCTGGGTGATGCAGACACCGCCTCCCTCAAGGCTTGGCTGACCGACATAGGCGAGGAATACAGGCGCATCTCCATCATCTCCAAGGGACTTCGACAAGACACTCTGTCTCTCCGCTCGAACGTGAACAACATCAAGGCCACGCTGCGCGCCTGGGATGAAACAAGGGTAAGGAATCACCCCCCTATCTCTGATCTCCTAGTGAATGACTCCGAGATGGTTGGCGGAGCCTACGAGAGCCTTTCAGAGCGAATCCGAGGGATTCAGCAGCAGCTTGGGAACATGATCGCCATGGTGCGGACAAGGATAGAGCTCGGGCAGCAGGAGCAGAGCTTGCAACAGTTGACCGATCTGGTGAACATGGAAAAGTCTATGGATATGCTGGAGTTCGTCTTCCTCGCTGTGGTGCTCCTGGAGATCTCCAGCTTCGTCTTCGCTGCCCTGGGGGAAGTGCTGGGCGGCCAAGGACTACCGGGTATGGGCCTACAGTACGTGGTCACCAACATCTGGCGGTATCCCGCTCTGCTGACGGCGCTGTTCGTCCCGCTAGTGCTGATCCTGTCCTACTTCATCATCAAACTGACAGATAGACTCATCAAGTGAGTCTATCTGCGGTGCGACTGGCTAGTATTGGTAGTCATATCTCGGGCCCCATCGGGCCTCGACGAACAGCAGCGCTAGACGTCTCTACTCCTCGACTTCGAGTTCGCTCCTGATCTCATCGCCAAAGGCCTGTGCAGCTTCCGTTCCCCTGCGGATGAGGCTACGGGCTTGTTGTGGCTCCACCAATTCGACCATCAGATGCCTTTCCCCGTCCCGTTCCACTAGCTCGGTTATGAAAGGTACTTTCTTGGTGAACAGGTAGATACCCCCCACCACGCCCGCCATCGCAGCCACGGGGGCGAGCAACCCGGCCAACCAGCCACACGCAAAACTTCGCGGCACCCCCAGAAGCTCATCCACATACATGGACACATCAGGCGCGGACACTCTTCTCCATGAGGCTCTGCTTGCCATGCTATCAATTCCCTCCTAGGGGATCTCCTCTCCCTCCAACGGAGCAGGCGTGTACTCCTCTCTCTCCGTCTCCATCTGCTGCTTGACGATGGTCACCACCTCCCCGGGGGTGATCAGTCCAAGGGTGGGTCGGCCATCCTCCCCCATCTCGAAAGAGGGCAGCCTGCCGGTGAGCAGATACAACAGTACGTTGCCTCCGATCACCACAAACCCTACCAACCCCAGGACGAAACCTGAAAAAAACGCGAACCTCCTCATAGCTGACATGTCGCTCCCTCCTTGAGAACCTCGCTCACGATTCCTAAGGCGGATCCGGAGCTTCTACTCCCTGTCCAATGTCTCCCTCGGGATCTATCTCGGCAGCGTCCTCCGAGAGGTCTAGTCCTCCAGAGTTCCCTCGGCCTCCACTGCCTCTGAGACGCCCTCATTCTCCTCCAGTTCCGTGTCCAGCTCTTCTTCGGCCTGACTGATAGCCGTCAAGTCCTCCTGCAACTCAGGCTCGGCTTCTTGCTCCACGGGCTCAGTTGCCTCGGGCTCTCCCACCGCGTGAGGTTCCTCCTCGGGCTCAACGGCGGCTTCCAATTCCTCACCTGGCTCTGCCGCAGTCTCGATCTCCTCCTCGATCTCCGCCTCGGTCTCCTCAAGGACCGAGACCTCCTCCTTAGCTTCGGCGACGGCTTCTGGCTCCTCCAAAGGCTCGACGGCCGCCTCCACCTGCTCTTCTTCCTCGGCTACGACCTCCAGAACCTCATCAGCTTCCACGACCGCTTCCACTTCCTCCGCAGCCTCGACCGTGATCTCCCCTTCGGCCTCTTCAGGGACCGAGACCTCCTCCTCAGCTTCAACCGCGGCTTCCGGCTCCTCCACAGCCTCGACCGCCGCCTCCACCTGCTCTTCTTCCTCGGCTACGAGTTCCTCAACCTCCACGGCCGCTTCCAACTCCTCCACAACCTCATCCGTGAGCTCCGCTTCCGCCTCCTCCGGGATTGAGACCTCCTCCTCAGCTCCCACGGCGACTTCCAGGTCCTCCACAGCCTCGGCAGCCGCCTCCAGCTCCTCTTCCGCCTCGGCTACGAGTTCCTCAATCTCCCCACGCTCTACAGCCGCTTCCAACTCCTCCACAGCCCCATCCGTGAGCTCCGCTTCCGCCTCCTCCGGGATTGAGACCTCCTCCTCAGCGCCCACGGCGACTTCTAGCTCCTCCACAGCCTCGACAGCCGCCTCCAGCTCCTCTTCCGCCTCGACCACGAGTTCCTCAATCTCCCCGGGCTCTACGGCCGCTTCCAACTCCTCCACAACCTCCACAGCCGCCTTCAGCTCCGCAATCGCCCCAGCCTCTACGGCCGCTTCCAACGCCGCCACCGCCGCCACCAAGGGCGCCGCGGGCGCTTCGGTCTCGGCC
>JAUWLF010000153.1 GCA_030613785.1 Chloroflexota bacterium
CTGTTGCTACAGGGTTACATATCTCTTCCGCCCGCTACGACTCCCACTTCCCTCGTTCTGCACACGCCGACTTCAAGAGCTACGGACATACCCTCGGTGAGCCCCTCAGCTACCTCCGTCCCTGTGGTCTCTGGCACGTCGCCCCCTTTGGACCCCGCTACCCCCACGTCGAGTCCCACACAAACGCCTGTCGTCACATCCACCCCCACGGAAACGGCACCCGTGAATCCATCCCCGACTCCATCGGAGGCACCGCCATCCACTTCTACTTCCACCCCTGCGGTGGAAGTACCGGCCGAAGTGATGGACTACC
The DNA here is from genome assembly GCA_030613785.1 of Chloroflexota bacterium. Taxonomy (GTDB): domain Bacteria; phylum Chloroflexota; class Anaerolineae; order UBA7937; family B3-Chlor; genus JAUWLF01. Next base: position 314 of record JAUWLF010000153.1, read on the forward strand.
TGGAGCAGTTCGTCCAGTTGGTGGTCGGTGTCCACGAAATGCAGTTGCTCGGGGGAGGGGGGCCGATTGATGAGGGCACCGTGGAGCAGCTTCGAGAGGTCTATCGCCGGCTTCACGAGATGGAGGTTCCCTCGGACGCTGAGGAGATGAACCTGGCCTTCATCATCTACGTTTCGGTGTTCGAGGAGAAGTGCCTGTGTCACATCTTCGCGGAGGCGCATGCGGGCGACGCGCAAGGTGAGTACTACCGCGAGTGTGAGAATCGAGCCACCAACACGGCGATGGACTGGATGTCGAATCGGTTCATTCCTAGCCGCGAGGCCTTCCTCCAGCAATATGCTCTCACTGCGCCAGAGGTGGGATTCCCGTACTGAGAGATCTGGGCTCGTGTCGCAGGCGGGAGTTCACCCAGTGCCGCGGACACCGAGTGGCGAGCCAGCAACGCACTTCGACCCGTCGTTGTAGTTGGATGAGCTACGCGGGTCGACTCACCAGAGAGATGCCTCGGTCGCACTCGCTCCGAGCGTCGCTGTGACGAGGGGGGATGCCTTGGTTGCTGATGCTGGTGGTGAGTGTCTCAAATCTCCAGAGGGAGCGGGCCACCAGCAGGAGCAGACTCACGCTTGGTGGAATGGTCCTAGTGATGCTGGCGCCTTCGCGCATCTCAGCCACGGGGTGCGCGCTCACTGGTGCATGGCCAGGGGGAATAGCGTCTCTTGGAGGGGCGAGTCGGAGTAGACGAACCTCACCTCGACCTGTTGGGGGCTCCCCAAGACGCCCAGCGTCGAACTGCTGATCGTGATCGTTGCCTCGTAGGTGTCACCCTCTGTCAGGCCGCTCTTGTTCACGGTAACCGTCGTCTCACCAAGCTCTGACGCCGAGGCCTCTCCTCCGTCGGGGTCTGTGTCCAGCCAGCCTGCATCGTCAGTGGCCTCCCAACTCAGTGTGCCGCAGAGGGTATCGTTCCCAATGACCAGCGTCTGGGGCCAAGTGCCCGTGGTGGCATCGGCCAGGAAGACCATCTCGTGCCTGTTGACCGTCAGTGTGGGTGCTGGCTGAGCAGCTTCTACGGCTGAAAGGGCGTTGATGCGACCCCACCCATAGTAGATGTCCCATCCTGAAGAACCAAGGTCGTCGGCTGTGCTCTCGATGACGTCTTGTACCTCGGTGTTGGTCATATCCGGGCACCTGGACCAAACAAGGGCCGCGAGACCCGCCACGTGCGGGGCAGCCATCGAAGTACCGTCCTTCCACCCGTAGGTGTGGAACCACAGGGTGCTGTAGACGGCCACCCCTGGGGCGGCCACATCAATCTGGGGACCGTAGTCGGAGAATGAAGCTCGCGAATCGCTCTGATCGGTGGCCGCCACCGCTATGGTCTCAGGATACCTGCCTGGGTAGTCAACTCCATATCCACCGCCGTTTCCGGCCGCGGCCACCATGAGGCAACCGTCGTCATAGGCCTCTTCCACCGCGTCTTGCAAAGTGGCCGAAGGCTCGGAACCACCCAGGCTCAGATTGATGATCTCTGCCCCCTGACTACACGCCCACAGTATGCCCTCAGCCACATCGCTGTAGTAGCCGTCGCCTTGCTGGTCCAACACCTTCACGGGCATGATGAGAGCACCCCAAGAGATGCCGGCAACGCCGTCGCCGTTGTTTGTTTCCGCCGCAGCTATGCCAGCCACGTGGGTGCCATGCCCATGGTCGTCCCAGGCATAGCTATCCTCGTTGACGAAATCCCAGCCTGCGACGATCTTGTCGTCGAGGTCCGGGTGGTTCAGGTCCACCCCTGTATCCACAATGGCGATGATCACGTTCGAGTCACCTACCGTCAGGTCCCACGCGGCCGGCGCCTGAATCTTGGCAGGGCCCCACTGCCGATAGTATTCTGTGTCGTTGGGGATAATGGTGGCGTAAACCAGGTAGTCCAGTTCAGCGTACTCCACCCGAGGATCTTGGCTCAACCTCTCCACCATAGCCTGTTCCTGCCCGGGAGGTACAGCTACGCGCCGCACCTGCAATCCCTGTATCTCTTCACCTATAGCCAGATCCTGCTGAGCCAATATGCTGGCGGCCTCCAGGGGAGGAGTGGGTGCCCTGAACTTGACCAGGATCTGTCCAGGTCTATGCTCGGACTGGGAGGTTGAGCTTTCAAGAGGCTGGAGAGGCGTGGAGTTGGCTTCCCCATGCTGCGAGGAGCCGGAGGCGGGGCTCAGCTCGCATAGAAGGAACGCTACCAAGAAGGCACCTGTCAGATATCGCTTCATCGCCCTGTCGCCATGGTTCTAGGCCTGACGGATGATCTTGCTGCAAAGTTCCCTTCCGAGGACAGCCAACCCATCCGTGGACAGGTAATGGCCGGCGGAGGCGTCAAAGAGCACGTTGGCGTTGGGAGCAAACTCCTCGTCCCCGAGCCAGTAGACGATAGCCAGCCGCACCCGAGGGAGACCCCGGAACATGAAGCCCGCGTCGCCGTGAGAGAGCTCCTCTCCCCCCGCCTTTGAAGCTGCTTCCTTGAGCCTGGGCAGGTCATTGCCGAAGGTGTTCACCAGCCGGGCTCCGGAATAGCCCTGGAAGGCCTGGCTGTAGAACATCCCGTCAGGCAGTTCCCTGTAACCTATCCAACGATCTGCCGCAGGTGTTCCATCGGCCGTGTGGAAGTAGTGAAGGAAGAGGAACAGCAACGCCGGCGGGCACTCCTTTCCCGTCGCTGCCAGGCGCGCTTGAAACTGGGGGTAGCTAACGATGTAGGTCTCATCGAAGTAGTCCAGGCTGAACTCCCCTTGGCCCTCGCCCGACTTCTGGAAGGGTGCTCCGCTTCGGGCTGCCAGAACCACCGCATCCGTAGCGGCCAATTCCTTTCGCATCTTCTCCATGACTGGCAGGGAGTAATCCAGCCATTTCTTCTCAGTGCTTACCATGCGGCCATTATAGGAGAGCAAGGAGGAATTGGCAAGCCTTTCACTTTACGCTATAATGCCCACGGAGGTTCGTTGGCGCGCCGAGGAGGGGTCTATGCCGGAGAGGAAGATTCGCGTTCTGATTGCCAAGCCAGGTCTCGACGGGCACGACCGCGGGGCAAAGGTGGTGGCTCGAATCTTGCGCGACGCGGGCATGGAGGTGATCTACACCGGGCTGAGACAGACGCCGGAGATGATAGTTGCGGCGGCTTTGCAGGAAGATGTGGACGTCATCGGGCTGAGCATCCTCTCTGGTGCTCACATGGCTCTGTTCCCCAAGATAGTGGAGTTGGCGAAGGAGAAGGGCGTCGGCGACGTGGTCTTCTTGGCTGGGGGGATCATCCCGGATGATGATGTGGCCGCTCTGAGCGACATGGGGATCGAGGGCATCTTCGGACCCGGGACTTCGGCTGCCGAGATCGTGGAGTTCGTCAAGCGGAGCGTGGAGAGGGGCTGAGGTTGGAGCTAGTTGACCGCCTTCTGTCTGGGGATCGCAGGGCTGCGGCCCAGCTCGTGACCCTGATGGAAGATGGTGGCCCCATTGCCCGCAAGGCAATCGCCGAACTTTACCCCCATACCGGTCATGCCCACGTCGTTGGTGTGACGGGTTCCCCCGGAACAGGCAAGAGCACCCTAGTGTATGAGCTGGCCAAGCAGTTCAGGTCCCGCGGCAAGACGGTAGGCATTATTGCCGTGGATCCCACCAGCCCCTTCAGCGGGGGCGCCTTGTTAGGTGATCGCATCCGCATGCAGCAACTGAGCACCGATGAGGGCACATTCATTCGCAGCATGGCCTCGCGGGGACAGTTGGGAGGGTTGGCCCGGGCCACGGGGGATGCGATCAAGGTTCTCGATGCCTTCGGTCGGGACACCATCATGGTAGAGACGGTGGGGGCGGGGCAATCGGAGGTGGAGATAGTCCGTGCGGCCCACACAGTGATTGTGGTTGACGCACCTGGTTTGGGCGATGATATCCAGGCCATCAAGGCCGGGCTGTTTGAAATCGCCGACATCTTTGTGGTCAACAAGGCCGACCGGGACGGGGCTGAGCGGACGTTCTTCACTCTTCAGATGATGTTGGACATGGGGCAGGGCAGTGGACTTCCCGACTGGAGACCGCCGATCATCAAGACCATCGCCTTACAGGGAGAGGGGGCGGCGCTCGTGGCAGAGGCGGTGGAGGAGCACCTGGCCTATCTCAAGGAGAGCGGCGACCTGCACATCCGCAGCAGGAGACTCGCCAAGGAGGAGTTGAGGAGAATCCTGGGTCAGGAGTTGTTCAACCGACTTCTGGTCGAGATCCGGGCAGAGCAGTGGGAGCTTCTGACAAAAGAGGTTGCCGAGCGGGAACTGGATCCCTACACGGCGGCGGACAGCTTGCTGGCCACCTTCTTTCAGCGGATCGCAGGCGATGAGGCGGGCGGAGGAGGAGCTGAAGCATGATCCTGGGCCACAAAATCCGCTTGAGAGCAATCGAACGCGAAGACCTCTTGACCTTTGTCAGGTGGTTCAACGACCCAGAAGTCCGGCGTTATCTCGAGATGTACCTGCCCATGTCCAAGGCTGAGGAAGAAGCGTGGTTTGAAGCCTACCTGAAAGACGATACCAGTCGCAACTTCGCCATCGAGACCGAGAAGGGCGAGCTGATCGGCAACATTGGCTTGCGGGACTTGGACTGGAAGAATCGCCACGCTTCGCTGGGCATCGTGATCGCCGAGAAGGAGCACTGGGGGCGTGGCTACGGAACCGACGCTGTGACTGCCTTGGTCGGTTTCGCCTTCAACGAGATGAACCTTCACCGCATCAGTCTCTCCGTCTTTGAGTTCAACGATCGGGCCATCCGCTGCTACGAGAAGTGCGGATTCCGCCAAGAGGGGCGAGCTCGCGAGGCACTCTTTCGGGATGGGAAGTACCACGATCATCTGTTGATGGCTGTTTTGCGCCAGGAGTTCGTCGATGAGGACCTATCCACAAAGTAGATACCTAACTAGGAGGTGTGGGCATGTATGAAGACCTAGCTATCTTCAGTGGCACTGCGAACCGTCAACTGGCTGAGGAGATCTGTGAGTATCTGGGCTGCCCACTGCGGGGGGTGGACATCTTCAAGTTCCCCAACGACAACATCTTTGTGCGACTGCAGCGCAGCGTCCGTGGGCAGCACGTTTTCATCATCCAGCCCACTTGCGCGCCGGTGAATGACAATATCATGGAACTTCTGATCCTAATAGATGCACTCCGGCGCGATTCCGCTGGAGACATCACGGCGGTGGTGACCTATTATGGCTATAGTCGTACGGACAAGAAAGACCAGCCCCGGGTGCCGATTACCGCACGCCTGGTGGCGGATATGATCACCGTTGCTGGAGCCACCCGCTTCATGACCATGGATCTCCACGCCGACCAGATCCAGGGGTTCTTCACCATTCCCGTGGACGATATCACCGCCTTCCACATGCTGAGCGAGTACTTCATCGAGAAGGAGATCGAGAACGCCGTGATCGTCGCTCCCGACGTAGGGGCTACCAAGATAGGCAGGGACTTCGCCGAGGCTCTGGACGTCCCGCTGACCATCATCGAGAAACGTCGTGAGCGAAGGCAGGGCAGGAAGACCGAGGTGCTGAGCCTGATCGGTGACGTGAGGGGCATGAACGCCATCATCTTCGACGACGAGATAGACACAGCCGGCACGGTACGCGACGCAGCCCTGTTCCTCAAAGCAAACGGTGCAGAAGACGTCTACGCCTGCGTCACTCATGCCGTCCTGTCCCATCCCGGGCCGGAACGGTTGAACGAGGCAGGTCTCACAGAGTTGGTCGTCACCAACACCGTTGCCATCTCGGAGGAGAAGAGGCA
>JAUWLF010000127.1 GCA_030613785.1 Chloroflexota bacterium
ACCCGCGCGCAGGCGTCGCATTCCTGGCACCCGTCGTTCACCTTTCGACGCAGAATCGCCCCCTTACTCACCAACCCCAGCAACGCCCCCAGAGGGCACAGGTACCGACACCAGACCCGCGAGGCGACCAGGTTCAAGAGGATCACACCCAGGAACACGCCAGAGTACAGCATGGTGTAACGATAGAAAGCGGGACTTGCCGGAAGCACCCTGGGCCGGACCAGACCGTCGAAGGTCGAAACAGCCGACCGAAGCGCTGGGATTTGGTAAGCTGTGGCCTCGGCCACGGTGACCAGTTGGTCCACCGCGGGCCACACGCCAACTGACAGCGTGCGAAAGAGAATGGTCAGGGGGTCGAAGATCAGCAAGGTCAGGGTGGCGAAGAAGGCCGCTGCGAGGAGGGTCAAGAGTAGGCCATACTTCAACTTGCGCCACGAATCAGCAGGGGCCTCCCTTTTCCCGCGCCACGATTGGAGGGAGAACAGATCGAGCAGCGTCCCCAGGGGGCAGAGCCAACCACACCACACTTTGCCAAGAGCGAAAGTCAGGGCCAGTGTGATCAGCGCCAGAGAGGATCCCAGTAGAAGCGTGCGGCTGGCCAGAAGATGCGCCAGCATAGCCAGGGGATCGAGGCGCATGGGGACGTTCACCACCGATCCAGGCCACCCGCCCCGGCGCGACCAGACGAACAGCGCCACGAAGGCCACCAAGGTGAGTGCCTGCACGAGCCTGCGGAGGGTAGTCCACGGCATTCTGCCCTTTGTGCTAGGCGCCAACCGAGATCTCCTCGATCCTGAGGTTGCCCAGATCGCTGCGACCCAGTCCCATCTGCGTCGCCGCGCGGACGTAGTCCAGGTCCATGGGCTGCAAGCCGAAGAGCGTAGCGGCGTAGGAGTCGGCCGCGACGATGTCGGGACTGGCGATCACTGTGTCCATCTTCCTGACGTCGTTCAGATCGCCGCCCGTGGGACCGTTGGCCATCAGCATCCGCACGGCATCAACGACCGTCAGTGCCGGTCGCACGCGGCTCGTCAGGTCGGCCAGCCGCTGCCCCAGGTTCCTGTGCATGGCAGGCCGGTCGCGAATAACCCCCATCAGGTTCTTCATCCCCAGCGTCAGCCGGGCCAGACCGTGATGCTTGGCGATGGGCACGTTGATCACCAGGTCGGCGTTCAGCACTTCGTCGTAGATGTCCTTCTGCCGCAGGTCCCGCCCCTCGGGGATCTCAGTGGCGACGAACTTGAACTGGGGCATGATCTCCATCTGTCCACCGGCCGCCAACACCTGCTCCTGGATCCCGCTGCGAAGGTACGCCTCCTCCGGTGTGCCGCCAAAGGGGTAGTCCATCACCCTGACCCGCCCTGCACCGGCCTCGAAGCAAAGCTTGACTAGCGCTCCGACGACCCAGGGGTTGGTGGTCGCTGCATACTCGTAGGTGTGATACGCCACGCAGATGTTAGGCTTGATGATCACGTTGTAGCCCGGCTGCACGAAGCCCTCCATCCCTCCCAGCGCGGCCATAGCTCGCCGCACAAGTTCCTCGGGTTCACCACGCCGCGCCACAGCCAAGTCTGGAGGCCGTTGCGACGAAGTAGCTGTGGCGACTGCGGTCTCGCCGGGAGTCGCGGTGGGTACCGTGGTGGGCACAGTGATCGCGGTCGCCGTTGGCTGCGCGGGCGTCGGAGCCGGTGTGTCAGTGGCCGGTCCCTTCTCTTCACCTTCGCAGCCGCCCAGCAGCCAGCTGCCGACCAGCGCCCCGAACGCAGCGACCAGCTTGTGCAGGAACTCTCTTCGGGTGAAGTCTGACATCGTACTACGGGCCTCCCTGATCAAACCCACGACATTGAGTAATGTTGTATCACGTAGTGATTTCGACCGCAAGCACTACAACAACTCGTCGCGAACATGGTCTACACCCTGAGGCCATCTCTTGGAGTGCAGACGTGGCACAATTCCCTGTCGCCGACTTCACGCGCTCCTAGCGTATGGAGCCAATGCCACCACCGTAGTGACCAGTCCCAAGTGTGCGTGACTCAGAGTCGGCACAAGATGCGAGGGAAAACAAAACGCCTGGCCTGTCTCCAGGCGTTCCTAATGCGGTGAGCATGCCGCTCCTGCCAGCAGGAGTCCAGCACGACGCGGTAATCCGGTATTGGATGACCTAGCGTTCGCCTCTGACGTTACCTACCCAAACGCAAGCGGCAACTCAGTACTCTCGCCGGTAGCCTCGTTGACGACAACAAGTCCTCCTGTGTCTTCACGCAGCAGTTGCTCGTTCGCGTTCAACAACTCTATTCCGTAGAGAGTTCCATCGGGGGCCATGTCCACCACGATTTCATCACCTACGCGGATTGCCTCCACCTCTGTCCCCTTCTCCTGGAACCGTATGTAGGCTACGTTGTGACGGGGATCATAAGTGAATCTCATCGTCCACCATCCTTTCCAGCGAGTCAGAAGTAGTGCGTGATAACCGTGATGACCAGCCAATCGTCGCCTTCCCGAACCGCATAGGCTTCTACCTGCTTCGTTCCATAGTACGCACCGCGCCACTTACTGTCAAAGGCGAAGTTGCGGCGAAACCCAGTGCGTCCGAACTTCGCTGGGAACTTCTCGCCCTGCCCGACTGTCACTTCCACCTCAGACTGGGTGGCCCCGCGCTCCTCCATGCGCTCCGTGGCATGGGGGTGGAGACGAACCGCCATCAGTCTACTTCCTCTGCCGCTGCGGATGTTTGGCCTGGGCAATCTGCACGCTCGTGTCCTGTTTGAGCGTCAGTGCTCCGCAATTCCGCCTGGTAACGGACTCCGAAAGCAGCACTCAGATGTCCTGATACTAGCCCAACTTGGTACACTCGTCAAGCCTCCCTCGATCTCGGCGGGAACATCGTTTGCACCCTGGGGTGATCTCTTGGGTTGAAGATGTGGTGCGGTTCCTTGTCCAACTTGCCCGGGTTCCGGCCCCTATTCTTCAACCACCTGCATCAGCGTCGGGATCTCGACATCGCCGGTGACCCGGCCCTGCTCGTTCAGCACCACCCAGATGTTCTAGCTCTGCGCTTTCCATGTTGGTCATTGATTGCCTGGCTTCCAATCCCAGCCTCTATCGATCACCGAATACCAGTGTCAATCTCTACCTCCAGACGGGTCACTCCACCGCTGACAATGTCCACCGTCTTGGGCAAGTCGATACCCCTGTCTATGCCGATGCGGTTGATATCCACCACATAAGTGCCTACGGGCAACTTAACGCGGTAGTTTCCCTTGCCATCGATTTCAACTCTGGTGATTTCAGTCCGCCCATCTTGAGCACAGATCACGATCTGCCGACTGGCGAAGACCTCGGGCGCTGGTGTGGGTTCGGGCTCTCCCTCTCGCACCACCGGCACCAGCGGTCCAATGGTGACGTGCCCTTCAAGTGTACCCACTTGCTGAGGCCCAGGAGCACAAGAAGTGACGAACAGAATCAGAGCCACAAGCGGAAGTCGTCTCATGACTACGCCTCCCTGACCTCCAAGAGCTGTCCCTACCGGGCACTTCATACCCTGGGCTGCTCAGCGATGAAGCTAAACTGCGCACCGGGGTCGAGACCCGACGCCGACCACTCCTATTCCTCGACCACCGGTATCAGCGTCAGGATCACGATGTCGCCAGTGACCTGGCCTTGCTCGTTCAACACCGGCAACCACTCCTCGCTCTCGAAGGGGTGCATGGAGAGGGTCAGGCGATACCGGTGCTCCTGAGCATCTTCCGGGATCTTGAGGCGATGCACGGAGGGTATGATGTCCCCCGCCTTCCAGAAATCGGTGGTGTAGCGCCCCGCCGAGGGGCAGCCATCCTTGAACACCAGGTCCCAGCCCCTCCTGTGCACCAGCCGCATGAAGAGCCACAGGTCCTGATCCAGGTCCTCCAGCGCTTCCCAGTACATGGTCACCAGGAGGGTGTCCCCGGGATGCCACGTCTCCCCGTTCAGCTCATACCCCACCAGCTTGATCTTGTTCCCGAAGTTGATGTCCACGCGATACTGGACACCCGCCAGGTCCTCTTCGGTCAGTATGGGCGGCCGAGCATGTACCGGCATGATGTACCGCTGCGGGGCCACAATAGCGAAGAGGAGCATGGCCCCTCCGACACCACATGCCAGGCGGTTGCCCCACCTGTGGGGAACGAGTTGCGCCCAGCCCAGGAACATGAAGATCACGATGGCCGACAGAGCGGGCCACAGGAGGCGAGCCTGGTCGGTGCCCTGCACCGTTGCCGTCCAAGGGATCAGCGAGCCCGATACGATCAGGACATAGAGACCCAGAACGGACAAGAGCAACGGAGCCTGCGGGGAGAGGCGCTCCCTCCGCCACAAGAGGGTCAGGAGTCCGACCAGTGCCAGCGCACACGGGATAGCAAGCGCCGCGTAGAAGGCCAGCTCCAATTCGATGCCTATCCACCGCAGCCAGAAGGAACGGTACAGCCCCCAGACAAGCCATTGGATGTCACCCAGGGTCAGAGGCGCCTCCCGCAGGGCGTTGGCGGCCAGCACCAACCCCCAGCCCAACGGGTCGCCATACAGCACCTGGTTGCGCACGAACCACCAGCCGGAGAGCAGCACAAAAGGCACGGTGACCAGCAGGGTCAAGATGGCCCCCCGCCGGACAAGGGCCTTCAGATCTCCTCGTTCCTGCCACAGCACCACACCGATCACCAGGAACACGATGGCGAAGAAGTTCAGCAGGCTAGTCTTGGCCAGGACACCAAGCCCGATCAGCGTCCCCAGAAGCACGAAATAGCGGTACTGCCGCGCGCCTTTCAGGATCTTGACCGTCACCAATAGCGCGAGAGCGGAGAGGGCCGTGGCCAGGTTGTCGTTGTTGATCACGCCGCTGATGAAGAGAAACTGGGGAAGGAAGGCGTTGAAGGCCGCAGCTCCCACCCCGATGTACTTGTCGTCGGGGAAGATCTCTCGCGCGATCCGGTAGGTTGCCCACACCGTGGTCGCGCCCATGGCCACGGACAGTAGGCGGATCACGTGCCAGGCGAGCGCCCACCCGTGGTAGGGGAACGACTCGGCGGTGGTGTGGAGCAGCAGGTTGAACGGCGGGATATCCTCCGTGAAAGAGAAGTCGCCGTTGGCCCTGATGGCAAAGTCGCTGGTGTCTGACCAGAACGTAGCCGCAGCACCGATGAGGTAGTACAACGGCGGCTGGAAGGCCTCGTGCTCCTCGGCCCCCGCCGGCAACCGTCCATGCTGCGTGATGTACCGGATGTAGGTGAAGTGGGGCACCTCGTCCGGCGCCTCCCCCAGGGGCACGATGACGCTGTAGGAGGCGGCCAGGATCAGATAGAGCACCAGGATGACCACGAAGCAGAGATTCGCGGCGACCGCTCCCCTTATTCTCTCCCCGAGATTGCGTCGCGACATCTGCGTCATCGAGGCACGACCTCCACGTCCTGCAACAGGATTCTGTTACCGGGCGAGGCCACCTCTGGCGTCAAGATGGTCAGATTGCGCATGGTCTCGAACTCGTACATGCCGGTGAACAGCTTGTACCTGCCCGGCGGCGCCTCGGGAGGGATGTACAAGGCATGGTGGTCCACCACGAGCTCCCCCGCCAACCAGCGCGTGGTGGGGGTGAACCCCTCCACCGGGTCCCCATCGTGCTGGGCCCACATGGTGCTTGTTCCCTCGTCCATCAAATGCACGAAGACCTTGTAGTTCTGGCTCATCTCCTGTAAGGCGAGCCAGTACAAGGTGACGTGGATCGTGTCGCCGGGGTGGTACGCCTCTTGGTCCAGGCTGTACCCCACCAACTGGACCTGATCCTCCAGGTTCACCCCTTTCTGTTGAGGTGTGGTGCTGAAGCTGAAGGGCCGACTGTGCCAGGCCACCAGCGCCCCCACGAGAAGCCCACCCACAGCGACCACGACGATTGCTTTGATCCTCCACCTGAAGATGGCGAAGCCGATGAGACCAAGCGCGACCAGCAAGGACACGACGTTGCCCACCAGCCTTGGCGGCGTGTCCTCAAAGGAGACCTCCACCGTGTGCTCTCCGGCGGGGACGTCCACCGTGAGCAGGGCCAGGTCGCCGGAGGGGTAAACCTCAACCTCCCGGCCATCCACGTAGGCTTTCCAGCCGAGGAAGTAGAAGGTGTGGAAGCGCAGGGGGAAGCGTTGGGCGCTACTCACCTGCATCTCGGACGACACAAACCCCTGCTTTCCCAGAGTGAGATGGGGTGTCTCATCAGGGGAGAGGTCCTTCGGCGCGAAGGGAACCAAGTCCGCCGGCGGCAGCCCCACCACCGAGCGGTCCGCCTCCACCCAGATGGGCACGTACTCCGCCGTCCAGGTGGCCCCGATCTGCCGTGCGGCGAAGTCCTCCTCCCACATCCTGACCACGGTCACCTGCTCCTCTTCCAGGGGCAAGGGCTGTGTCGGCAGGTCTGCCAGGGCATAGACCATCAACAGCAGGAGCAACCCCAGTCCCAGCCCGTACCGCCGCCAGGTCCGCCAATCCGTCCTATCTCCTGCCACCTTTCCCAACGACAGGAAGAGACAACCGGTCAGCATAGCCACTCCCAGCGAGGTCAAGGACATGAACCGCCAGGGGTATTGCAAAGACGCGAGGATGGGCTGGGCCAACCTCCACACAGGCAGGGAATAGCTCAGCATCATGAAGATAGAGGCCAGCGTCACTCCCAGGAAGAACACCACGTGCCAGCGGGTTCGTCTGGAGTCAGTTCTCACCTGGCTCCCCGCCTCCCCTGTAGGCCCCTTCAACAGCCAGACCAAGACGCCGGCCGCCGCCAGGATCAGCAACACATAGATCAGACCCAGCGGATAGAACGGGTTGTCCACCCCACCTCCCAGATCGGGCAGGTAACGAAAGACAGGGGAGAGGGAAATGAAACCCACCAGAGAGGCCAGATGTCGCTGATACCCCTGCGAACCCAGGTTCGCCGCCAAGCCCACGTAGCGGGTTTCCGTCAAGACCGGCAGCCAGTAGAAGGCAGTCAGGCCCACTGCTATGACCGAGGACAACAGCGCCAGCAGCACCGACTTGCCCCGTCGGCTCAGGAACCACAGCAGGGCCAGGTACCCCAGGAGCACGGGCGTGAAGATCAGGGCAGTCAGATTGTGGGTCAGAATCAAGCCAGCGTAGCTCAGCGCCAGGAGGATCACGTCCAGCGATCTTCCCCTGGTGAACAGCCTGTGCATCGCCCACAGGCACAAGGGCATGAAGACAAAGGCGAAGGCCTCGGCCAGAGCGCCGCGAAGGTGGGTGTCCGCCAGGTGGTAGGCGAAGTAGGTATAGACCACCGCCGCGATCAAGGCCGGATAGCGCCCCAGAACCCCCTTGGCGTAGAGGTACATGGCCACCGCTCCCAGCAAGAACCCAGCGGCGAAGGTCAGCTTGATGGAGAGGATGTATCCTGGCCCCAGCATGTGGAAAGCCTGGGCGACGTAGTAGGTCAAGGGACTGTAGTAGTTGAGCACCGCGTGGCCGTAGCCGAAGGCGAAATCCGGGAACAAGCGAGGGTAGAAGACACCTCCTTTGAAGGCTTTGTCCAACGCCGCCAGCCTGTAGAGGTGAAACAGTCCATCGTGGGAATCGAGGTACCCGCTCTGGAAGAGGGGCAGCACAGCGGGCAAGCCGAGCAGCAGTACCCACACATAGTTGAGATCGAATCTCGTTGCTCTAGAAAGCCTCATGCCTCGTACTCACTCCAGCGACTTTGTGATTAGTGAGTCCAGCCCTTTGCCCATCCATCTTGCGCTGTCTTCCGTGGAGCCCACTGCCTCAAAGTTCTCTTTGATGGAACCCCTCCGCCCCTCAAAACAAGCATCCTGAGCCTGTCCTGAGCCCAGTCGAAGGATAGCTGCGGAACAAAGTGAAGCAGCGTATCGAAGGATCGGCCCTGTCCGTTCCCCTCCGTGAACGACACACTCGTACTGGGTCTGTCGAAGGAGGCCAGAGGACGCAATTCACCTCCACCTTGATCCTCCGCCACTCAAGAGGCAGGAAACGAAGCTCCCTCCATCGCCAGTGGGAAGGTCACCGTCCCCAAGTCTTCAAACCCCTCCTCCGTCACGCGATAGACGACGACCATCACACCATCGTACTCCACCCCAAGAGGCACCGGGACCAAGTAGTCGTCCCTCACCACCTCACGTCGTCTCCAGGCGGACGTAGGATAGTAGCCCCACACCGGATGGACGTGATCCTGCTGAACGAGCTGCCCTTCGTGGAAGAGAAGCTCTCCACCCTTGGTGGGACGTACCGAAACGGCGTAGTCGTTCCCCATCCTATCGGTGGCTCGCCAATAAAGGGCCAGGCGCAGCCCCTCACCCGAAGGCAAGTGATCATACCCTAACAAGACCAGGTTGTCCCCAACGCCCGCCTCCAGCCTCTTCTCCATGGTGGGCATCTCCCGATTTGGCCTCTGTCTGACCGCAATCAACTGCAACCCCTGCGAGGACAATCGTGGTTGGCGGCTCAACTGAGGCAGCACAAACGCGGCCGCTGCCTTGGTCAGATACAGGTTCTCTTCCCCAGAGCTCCACAGTTCGAGAAAGTCGTCGGTGATCACTACCCGCACATCCTCACGCTCTCCCCACGCCTGAGTCAAGTAGTCCAGCGATAGATTCTCCTCATGGCTCCCACTGATTATCGCCCCTCTCGGAGGTTGGTCGGCCAGAATCTGTCTCCCCAACTCCAGGGCGGTATCTACAGGCTTGTCCCTCTGGTCCGCCACGGGGAAGTTAACCCACAGGCGGTTGATTGTCAACGCCACCAGGCCGAGGACGACCAGCACTCTGGGCCAGCCGGGCCACCTGCGCCAGGCCCTGTCGGCCAGCACACCAATCCCCACTGCGCATATCAGGTACAGGGGCATGATCACCTGGAACCAGTTTCCAAAGCGGTCGAGATATGTGAAGGCAGCATAGCCGAGCATGATGCCGTAGAGCAGGCCACCTCGGCGCCGGCCCAGAAAGGCGATGCCCACCAGCCCTACAACTAGACCCAAGATGGTCAACTCGTGGAGGACGTGGCTCAGCGGCTCAGGTCCCCACCCCCCAAGGGTCCACGACAACTCGCCTCGGCCCTGCCTGATGGTCATGAAATCGAGAAACCAGGCCCAGGTGGAGCTCCATTCCCCCTCACCTCGCCACTCTGGATGCTGCGCACCGCGTAGGTATACGTAGCCGTAGCTGAGCAACGGGAGGAAGGTCAGAACGGCAGCCTTGGCCCACAGCCGCCCCCGGCGCACGATCTGAGGCTGGCCCTTGATCACGAAGAAGACTAGAGCCGGCAGAGCCAGAAGAACGGTTATCAGGTTCGCCAGGGACAGACCCACCATCAAGGCCAGCCACAGGATGTACCTGTCCTCCCTGGTTCTCTCCCAGCGAAAGGCAAACAAGATCATCAACGCCGTCTGGAGCACCGCTGCGGCGTACTGCTCTGAGGTGATACTGTAGTACCAGAAGAAGAAGGTCGTGCCGTAGATAAGGGTAACAAGGCCAGCGACGACCCAGTTGCGCTCCGTCAGCTCCAGCAGCAGGACGTAGAGCACTGCCAGGGTGCCCAGGCCCCAGATGGTGGAGAAGAGGGAGAGGATCTC
>JAUWLF010000001.1 GCA_030613785.1 Chloroflexota bacterium
CTCCTTCCATCAATGATGCGTCTTTGAGAATCCCGTCGTTTTGTGTGGTGAGTTCCTTGCATTCTATCTTAGCACAGACTTGCGAAATAGTCAAGTCCCACAAAACCGTAGTAGTCTCAGCCAATTGACCCTCATCGCGACCGCCTCCAGGACCGCTGCTGCCTTTGAGTTCCCCCGAGCCCTACGCGGATACGCACCAGATCTCACATGCCGATGAGCCAACACATAGGAAAATCGGAGATACGTCTAGCACACGACGCAATTCAACCGAGCCTCTCGTGATCTCCCTTGGACTTCAGACCGACGACACTCTGCGGGCAGCCCTCGTGATCATAGACGACGTGCAGGCGAGGTCCACCGATCTCGTCTGAGACACAGTCAAGCATCATATCATAGTGAAGAGCAGCCAACCGCCCAGGGCAGCGAAGAGGATAGCCGTCAGCAGCTTGACCACAGCTGCATTCGTCTGGAAGAAGCGGGTCAGCTGTTTGGAGGTGGTGCCGTAGAAGACCAGGACGAAGATGATCACCAGGGGCAGGAGGAACATCAGGTTGTAGAGGACGAGGTAGAAGATGGCGTGCATCCGCAGTTCCGGCACTCCAGTGACGAAGATGATGGTGGGCAGGTATACCTGGCCAGTACAAGCGAGTTCCAGCAGCGACACCAGGAAACCGGTCACGAAAGCCGCCCAGACGTAGTTCCTGGTGTTCCTTCCTTCTCTGATGGCCTTGTGCACCCTTCTCTGCAGCCCCTGGGGCAGTTTCAAGGCGATGTCCTCGATCCTGCCCTGCTTGATCCGGTATAGATCGTAGAGGCTGAGAGCCGCCAGCACGAGGCAGAAGACTCCCGTCGCCAGATATACCAGACGCGAGAAGGTCTGCACGACGCCGAGGGAGTGCACGAAACCCAGCACTCCGATTCCCACCAGGAGATACGTTGCGAATACCGCCACCGTGAAGGCACCGCCCACGAAAAGGATATCCCGGCCTTTGCGCCCCATCACCGCCAGGTAGGATACGAAGAAGATGATAGTGGTGAACGCGCAGGGGTTGACCCCGTCTAGCAGACCTGCCCCTAGCACAGCCACAAAGCTGAACGACTTGAAGCGCTGGAGGATCCGGTTTATGGCGTCTGACGATTCCTCCTCCAGACCTTCCCAGGGAGGGATGCAACCGTGCTGACTGTGGCTCTGGATCACCTCTTCCAGCCGGTCCACAGTTATCTCACCACCAACGAGATACTCATCGCCCACAAAAACGGAAGGAGTCAGAAGCCGCTCCTCAGGGGGAACCCCACTCCGCTCGGACATGGCCTCGTTCAGAGGGGCGCAGGTGTTGATGTCGAAGGACCTAACCTCCAGGTTGGCGTACTTCTGCTCCAGGTACGACAGGTCATAGGCCACACGGTCGCACTGCGAGCAACCGGGGCTGTGGAAGTAGGCGATGTACACCGGGGCAGCCAGTTCGCCGCCCACTACCTCACAGACGCCAGCCTCTCCTGGGTCACCGGGCTCCTCACAAAACGGGTCGACACCGGCGCCAGACGGCGAAAGCGGAGCCGCAACTGGCAGGTCTTCAGTGGGGAACTCGCACCCGCCAGCCGCAAGGTATTCGTCCACCAGTCCCCGAAGTTCGTCTCGTATCTGCACCTCCCCCACCAGAACTCGGTCTCCGATGAAGACCTGTGGGATCGCCAGCCCCGATACTCCGTACTGCCTCTCCAGCCGGATCATCGCCTCGTAGTTTTCCATGGCCCCGATATCGAAGAACCTGATCTCAACGCGATCCCCGTATTCCTCCCTCAAAGGCGCGAGAACTTCCTCTCGGACGGCGCGACAGTGATCACAGTCCTGAGCCTCGAAAACGAAGAGACGAGCGACCGGCTCCTCCGCCGTCGCCAGCCCTGGGAGGAACCATAGGCTGGCGATGGTCAGCCATAACAGAACGTGGGCTAACCTCTTGAACATGTACCCCTTCCACGCAACAGATGTAGAGACATACCCATCGCATTAGTATACGCATCCTTCAGCCTCCTGTCAAATTCCACGCCCCCGCACGGACTCCACTTCTAGCCAAACAGACTCCCTTGCCGATGTGCCTGTTATGTAAAGGTGCCGAGATTCTTATGCGCAGCGAAGATCCATGAGACCGGCCACACCCCATCGCTTGTCCGCTCCCACGCAGCCGCACAACATGCCATGCCGCCTACAGACTGATTCGAAGCCATCCCAGAAGACCACCAGGAGGCGATGGTTCCTGGCTAGGCAGATCCGCCCGCATGTCTGCCAGATGCACCCCCTACTTCAGTCTCATGGGCCCAGCAGCTCGCTCAACAGCGTCCTCAAGCCATCTTTGCTGAGCACGCAAGGCAGTGATATAATGGCAAGCGTAGGTGCGAAATAGGAGCTACTGTATGGTCGAACCAAGACTGATCGAGGAACTGAAAGGCATCGTCGGAGAAAAGAACGTGCTCACCTCCCCCGAGGAATTGCTTTGCTACTCCTACGACAGCACGGTGTTGCAGCATCTGCCAGAGGTAGTGGTGTTGCCCAAGACCACCGACGAGGTGGCCGCCTCCGTAGAGCTGGCCAACAGAGAGAAGATACCGATTGTGCCCCGGGGCGCGGGCACAAACCTCGCGGGAGGCACCATCCCCATACAGGGGGGTATTGTACTCAGTCTGACGCGAATGACCCAGATACTGGAGATAGACACCGTCAACGTGGTGGCCGTGGTACAGCCAGGCGTGGTCACGGCCAAGCTGCAAGCTGAGGTAGCAAAGAAGGGTCTCTACTACCCCCCTGACCCGGCTAGCCTGAAGGTCACCACCATTGGCGGGAACGTGGGTATGAACGCCGGTGGTCCCCACGCCCTCAAGTACGGCGTCACCAGCGACTACGTCATGGGCCTGGAGGTGGTGCTGCCCAGTGGTGCAGTGATCCGCACTGGCGGCAAAGCGATCAAGAACGTCACTGGATACAACCTGACGCAACTCTTTGTTGGCTCCGAAGGGACCCTTGGAGTCGTCACCGAAATCATCCTGCGCCTGATACCTCAACCACGGGCTTCGGGGAGCGTACTGGCCGCCTTCTCCGATCTCGACGATGCGGCAACCTTGGTGAACAGGATCCTCCAGGCGGGGGTCACGCCCGCCGTGATCGAGATCATGGACCACCTGACCATCCAGACCGTGGACGACTATCTTCAGACAGGGCTCCCTCGCGACGCGGCAGCGCTACTGCTGATCCAGGTGGACGGCGTGCGAGAGGCGGTGGAACAGGAGCTGAAAATCGTGGCTGAGATGTGTCAAGATGCCAAGGCCACGCCGATCGAAGTTGCCACGACACAGGACGAGGAGGAAGCTCTATGGAAAGCCAGGCGCTCCATCTCTCCATCGCTGACCCGTGTGCGGCCCAACAAGCTGGGAGAGGACATCTCCGTGCCCCGCGAGGCCATACCTGAGGTGATTCGGCGCATCCAGGAAATATCCCGCCAGCGGGATCTACCCATCGTCATCTTTGGCCACATCAGCGATGGCAACCTGCATCCCAACATCTTGTTCGATCAGCAAGACCCGGAGGAAGTGGACAGGGTGGAGGCCGCCGCTGCGGACATCTTCGCGGCGTCGGCAGCCGTAGGAGGCACGCTGTCGGGGGAGCACGGGATCGGCCTGCTGAAGAAAAAGTACCTCAGTTTGGACCTGCCCGCTGAGACCATCGAGGTCATGCGCAGTATCAAGCGCGCCTTGGATCCCAACAACATCATGAACCCGGGGAAGATATTCCCTCAGAAGTGAATCTCGGCTGCCTTAGCGCAGTCGGCTCTACGGGAAGCGTTCCCGGCACCCGTTCACGATGATTCAGCGGCTCAAGCAGTTGCGTTTCCGAGCTCTCGAAGCCCGGGCGGTTCCCTTCCGCGCACCACACACTGTTGCCAGACGCGGCCTCATCAAAGCCCACGCCTAATGAGGTGCGGTTTCCAAGCCGTCCCTCAGTCGCGAATCTGCGCTTCAAAGTGGGTCGCGCAGGAAGGATGGGAACGATCCAATAACCACGGCACGGATTTGACAGTCCCTGCAGACTAGCGTGTGACGGGCCCAACAGGCCAGGTTTTCCAGCCAGACAGGCAGATACCACAATTGGGCTCCGCAGTAGAGATGACCATGAACTACAATGGCTTAGACAGCGTCTTGCCTGGAGTGGCCAAGCCAGGCCGCTACACCGGCGGGGAATGGAATAGCGTCGTCAAGGACTGGGACGAGACCGAACTCAAGATTGCCCTGGCCTACCCCGACGTCTACGAAGTCGGCATGTCCAACATGGCGCTGATGATCCTGTACGACATTCTCAACAAGGAGGAAGATGTCCTCGCCGAGCGGGTCTACGCACCGTGGCTGGACATGGAGCAGGCCATGCGGGCCGCGGACATTCACCTCTACACCCTGGAGACCAGACATCCTCTCGCCGAGTTTGACATCGTCGGATTCACCCTGCCTTACGAACTCAATTACACCAACGTGCTGAACATGTTGGACCTGGCCCAGATCCCCCTGCTGGCCAGTGAGCGCGACGGCACACACCCTTTGATCATAGGCGGAGGCAGCGGCACCTACAATCCAGAACCCCTCAGCGACTTCTTCGACCTCTTCGTCATCGGCGAGGGAGAGGAAGTGATTCTGGACGTGCTGCACCTCTATCGAGAGTTCGGAGGGGACAAGCAGGAGTTCCTCAGCGGCGCGGCCGAGATAGAAGGTATCTACGTGCCCAGCCTGTATGAGGTGCATTACAACGGCGATGGCACTGTACGCGAGGTCAGACCAACCCATCCCAAGGCCGGACCAATGGTCACCAAGCGGATTGTGGATATGCTGCCCCCCACGCCGACCAAGGTCGTGGTGCCTTACGTGGAAGCGATCCACGACCGCGCCATGATCGAGATCCAGCGAGGCTGCACCCAGGGCTGCCGCTTCTGCCAGGCTGGGATGATCTACCGCCCCCTGCGAGAACGCCCTCTCGACGAGATAGTCACCACGGCCGATGAACTCCTCGCGGTGACAGGCTATGAGGAACTGGCGCTGCTCTCCCTCAGCAGTTGCAACTATGGCCGCATTGAGGAGTTGGTCGAAACTCTACTCGCTCGCCATGGTCCCGAACACACCTCTATCTCACTGCCCAGTCTGCGCATGGACTCCTTCTCCGTGAAACTGGCCGAGATGTTCCAGGGGCGTCGCAAGACGGGGTTGACCTTCGCCCCTGAGGCGGGCAGCGAGCGATTGAGGCGCGTGATCAACAAGCTCATCAGCCACGAGGACATTCTGAGTACGGCACAGGCAGCATATAGCAGAGGCTGGCAGCGGATCAAGCTGTACTTCATGATCGGGCTGCCCACGGAGACCATGGAGGACGTGGAGGCCATCGCCGCGTTGGTGAAGACGGTGCGAGACATCGGTCGCCGACAGCGAGGGAAGAAAGCGCAGGTGAACGTGAGTGTGGCCACTTTCATCCCCAAGCCCCATACGCCTTTCCAGTGGCTGCCCCTGGAAGAGAGAAGCCGATTGGAGGAGAAGCAGGCCCTGTTGCGTCGCCTGATCCGGGGCCGAGGACTGAAGCTGAGCTGGAACGATCCGGACACAAGCCTGTTGGAAGCAGCCCTCTCCCGCGGGGATCGCCGCCTGGGGAGGGTGATCCAAGATGCCTGGCGACGAGGTGCCAGATTCGACGCGTGGACTGAGGCGTTCGAGCCCCAGCGATGGTGGGCCGCCTTCTCAGCCCAAGGATTGGACCCATCATTCTATGCTCATAGGGAGCGACCGCTGGAGGAAACGTTGCCGTGGGGTCACATCAACTCAGGGGTGAGCAGAGAGTTCCTGATCTCCGAGTACGAGCGTAGCCTCCGGGAGGAAACCACCATCGACTGCCGTGAAGGTCCATGTCGCGCTTGTGGCATCCTGGCGACTTTCTCCTCCGACGCGCAGACGGCCCAGAAGGCTCTGTGGGGCTGCACGCCAGTCAAAGAGACACCGGGGTAGCCCACACCCACCGAAGAGAGGACTCTCCTTGAGACAAGAGCAATGGCGGCAACAGCGCCTGAGGATCACCTTCGCCAAAGGCGAAGAGGTGAAGTACATCTCTCATCTAGACGTGATGCGCCTCTGGGAACGAGCCCTGCGCAGAGCCAGCATACCACTGCTCTACTCGAAAGGCTACAACCCCCGACCCAAGATCTCCATCGCCGCACCCCTGGCGGTGGGGTTCACCGGCAAGCGCGAGCTGATGGACCTGTTGCTGGAGAGGACCATCGCCCCGCTTGATTTCGCCGCGAGCGTAAGAAAGCAACTCCCGACCGGTGTGACCCTGGCGGAGGTGGAGGAGGTATATCCAGCTTTGCCCTCGCTACAGTCTCAAGTGCGTTCTGCCGAGTATCGGATCATCGTGGAGACCCAGGAGACGCCAGCGGAGATACAGGGGCGGCTGGGTGGCCTACTGAGGAGCGAGCACCTGCCTCGTCAGCGCCGGGGCAAGGAGTACGATCTGCGCCCTTTGATAGAGGATCTGTGGCTCGCGGAGAAGACGGAAGAAGGCTGCGTCCTGCGAATGCGCCTGCACGCAGGTGAGCAGGGGACGGGTCGTCCTGACGAGGTTCTCGCAGAACTCCGCCTGAAAGACTCGGTCAGGGCGGTCCAGCGCACTCAACTGTACTTCACTTCCCCAAAGGACACCGCATAGCGTCCTCGGTTCCCATCAGACCTCCTGCCTCACTTTGAAGCGAGATTCCAGCCTCCTCCCCTACTTTCAGTCCAAGGCGCATGGCGTTCAGCCCCGCAATAGTCGCATAGCCCAGTCGGACTCTCACGGTGGGCTTGAGGGGGAATGTTGAATGCGTCCAGGGCACTCACGACGCTTCACTGCAGGATGGCACCGAGCCCCCCGGTCTTGATGTTTGCGCCAGGAGATTCCATTTCCTGGCGATCTTCAGGGATTGCATCGCATAGCGAGAGGATCAATTGCCGCGCTGAAGCTGCCAAGCCCCTGCGGGACTCTGGCGGTCTGTCGCTCTGCCCTCGACGGTTGCAGGCCCTCAGGGGCGGGGCCGAGGCGGGAGTGATGGCTCAGCCAGCGAAGAGAACCGCTTCCAGCTCTCTCAGGCTCTCCACTCCCTTGATCTCATGAGGGAAGAGAGGCACCTCAATGAGCTTCATCCGGTCTCCGTGGTCGTTAGAGAGCATGTCGATGTACTTCCTCTGCATCTCCATTCGCTGGCTGTAGAAGTCGCTGTCGGGGTTCTTGATCACATTGTTCACCAGTAAGTAGCGAATCTGCAACCCGAACCCTTCGAACTCCTTCACCAGCCTTCTGGCCTGGTAGACTCCCAGGCCCTCAGGGATAGTCACCAGGATGAACTCCGTGTTCTGGGGATCCCTCATGAAACTGCTGACTTCCTCAGCCAGGGCCTTCCAGCCCTCTATGATGTTGAGGAAGGGCACCTTCTTCAACTTGAAAGCATCTTTGACCTGTAAGTACACCTTGGGAGCTATCCGCAGGTGGGCGATGAACTTATGCGGCAATTCCAGCAGGCGAAGAGTATCGCCCGCTGGCGCGGTGTCCCAGACAATCAGGTCGTAGGACCCATCCTTGATGCGCTCCAGCACGTAGTCCAGCATGAACTCCTCCTGTATGCCAGGAGCCATCCCTACGTAGTCTATGACCTCATCGTATTCCATGTCTATCAGGGAGCAGGCGGCCTCGTAGATCTCCGGGCCGAACTTCTCCTTCCATCTCTTCATCACCTCGTCCGGCCCGATCTCCAGGGCATACAGATTGTCCACCCCTTTCACGGGCTTCTCCGTGGGTCCCACCTCCATCTCGAACATGTCCGAGAGAGAAGGCGTTAGGTCGCTGGAAATGATCAGAGTCCTGCGTCCAAGGGAAGCATAGTGCAGGGCAGTAGTCGCGGAGCACGTCGTCTTGCCCACGCCTCCCTTGCCCCCGAACATGAGAACCCGTTTCTTGCCGTCATCCAATTGCGAAAGGGACATACACAGCCTCCCATATGCGATTGATCAGCCACACGCCTCACAGTATTGTAGCACAAGTGCGGCCATTCCACACTGCCTTCGCGCTCTGGCACGGCCTCTGGAGAAAAGCTCGTCGGGTGTGAGTCCGCAGCCATCGGAGTGGCGGCGTCTGCGAACGGTCTCGCTGCTTCGCTTCTCAACGGCGCCTGGTTCGCCAAGCGCGCTCCTTACCGCTTGCACGCCAATGTGCTGTCGTGGCCCTTCCAGAGGCATCACAGCAGAGAGCCAATGGCTTACATACCGTATTGTCACTGACAAGTCCCTGGGCGCTCGAACTATCCGGGTTTCGCGTCCTGTGGAGATGATGCAGAAGGAGACCCGTTTCACGGCATCGATTCAATTGCCGTGTCATCGAAGTCGTTGGGTGCCGCGAGGGGATCTCGTCCGACTGAATCGTGCCTAGAGTATCGCCTCGTCCGACTTGGTGTCGAAGAGATGCGTGTGGTCCACATTCAAGGCCATCTCTATGATTCCGCCTCATGGATTGAGAGCTTCTTGAACAACTCCAGATAATCTCGTAGGTGGCGCGGCGTGAGGAAATTCTTCCGTACGTGTTCCTTGGCGCTGGCACCCATCGCCTTCGCCTCGTCCCGATTCCGTAAGAGAAAGAGGACCTTCTCCGCGCACTGTTCGACGCTCCGCACCAAGAAGCCGGTCTGGCCATCGATGACCTGTAGCGGTATGCCGCCCACCGCACCGCCGACCACGGCTTGGCCCTTCCACATCGCCTCCGTCACCACAAGCCCGAACCCCTCCCTCACCGACTTCTGAATGACCACATCGCTATAGGTCTGTAGGGCATTCACCTCCAGATCGTTGTTACTCTCGAAGGAGAGTAGATGAATGTCGGGATCATCACCCGCGTGCTCCTGGGTCCGGCTGAGGTACTCCCATCCCTCTGGATCGTCATTGGCCATGGAAGCCATCAGCACCAACTGGACTTCGGGCAGGCTCCCTTTCACGATGCGATAGACATCTATCACTCCCAGTGGATCCTTCCAGGGATCGTACCTCGAGATCTGTGCGATCACGGGACGGTCCGTATCCACACCCAGACCACGGCACATCGTCCTGGCCCGGCGCTGATCCATGGGCCGATTCTTGGATGACAAGGGATCAATCGAAGGATGGATAATGGCCAACTCTGGAAAAACCAGACCGTCGCCCGCGTAGGCGCTCAAGCTGAAGACACCGGCCTGGTAGGGCCTGAGAAACGGCGTAATGAACTCCCAATAGGCTGGATTGGGGTGAGATGTGTCTATGTGCGAACGCCAAAGCCAGTGCCTTCCCGCACCATGGCCGTCGAAATACAGGAGTCCAGCGGGCTGAGGGTCGTGCACAACGACGAAATCATACCGTCCCTCGAAGGCCTCAGCGTTCCTCCTGTTGTAGCGTTGCCAGATCTCCTTCATTTGAGGGCTCAAAGGCATTTCCATGCCCTGTAGGCCATTGTGAAAGGCTTTGGTGACTGTGAAGAACTCGTCATCGCCGGCTATCACCTGCCACTCCGCCTCCAGCCCCACGTCACGCATCAGCGGTACCAGGCTCTCTAGCATCTCGGCAACACCCCCGCCAAAGGCAGTGGCGTTGACGTGGACAACCCTTGCCCCTTTCAGCGATTCGGCTAGATCGCGAATCTCCGTGAGCAGTCTGTCAGTCGCTACGCCGCGATAGTCGTCAAGGGACCGCCTTCTTTGAACTTCGACTTTCTCAAGCATTCTTCTTGAACGTAACCACCTCCTTCTCTTGCTTCAGCCCTTCACAGCCCCAGCAAGGTAGTCCGCCCTGAGCCATCTCTGCACCAGATAACTAACGATGACCACAGGAATGGTCACGATAGTTGCCCAGGTGGCCACCACTGTGGGACCGGAGCGGCCGATGATCTCCAGAATCTGGATAGGCAGCGTGGGATGTGGCAGGGTCAAGAAACGGGCATAGGTGACCTCGTCCCACGACAAAAGCCAGGTCAATATGGCAGCAACGGAGATGCCGGAGCCGCCAATGGAATCACCCCCTGCCACAGTGTGCCTAGTGTACTTGCCCCGTCCACGCTGGTCTTTTCCTCCAGATCACGGGTTATGGTCTCTAAGGCGACAAACAGAATCCAGGCTTGGAAACTTCGTAAGACGAACGGTCAAATCGGGAACGTCTTGCGACGTCGGTGAGCTATTATCCCACGGCTCATCAATGAGGGGCAATGGGCCTGCCTCAGGCCAAGCCCTCTCAACCGGTGATCCCTTTGGCCAAAC
The DNA here is from genome assembly GCA_030613785.1 of Chloroflexota bacterium. GTDB lineage: Bacteria > Chloroflexota > Anaerolineae > UBA7937 > B3-Chlor > JAUWLF01. Next base: position 10,323 of record JAUWLF010000001.1, read on the forward strand.
GTCGATATTAAATCGCAAAGCTCCGCATGTGTCAAGCAGACCCAGCCGCACCACAAGCCTGTAGGGCTTCCTCAGTTTCATGCCGACCAAAGTCGTGTGCGACAGTCAGCCACGTCGCAGTGGGAATCCTCATCCAACCTGGGGTGGTCGTGCAATTTGCCATCTGAACTCTCTCCTGCGAGGAGGCTGGCTGACGCGCCATCACGACGACGCAGACCTTGACAAGACCCCCACGTGCGAGTAAAATGCACAAGAACAAGCCTTTCTCCATCCCCCAGCGAGAAGAAGCAACCCTTGCACGAGGCTTGGAAGGTCCAGCATTACTGAGCATGGCCAAACAGCGCCCAGACGAGAACAAGATCTCTCTCGGGATTGACCTCGGTGGCACAAAGATCATCGCCGCCCTCGTGGACCGACAAGGGCGCATCCTCGCCAGGGACTATCGAGAGACCATGCCGGCTGATGGGCAAGCAGCTGTAATCGCTGGTATGATAGACGCCGCCTGCACCGTGATGGAAGCTGGAGGAGTCAACGCCAGCCAGGTCGCTGCTGTCGGCGTCGCTGCCCCGGGACCGATCGATGCGGAGTCTGGAGTGGTGACCGCACCACCCAATCTGCCAGGTTGGAAGGACGTGCCCCTCAGACGGTTGATGGAGGAAGACCTCAGTATACCCACATGGTTGGAGAACGACGCCAATGCCGCCGCGCTGGGCGAGCATCGTTTTGGCGCCGGCAAGGGCACCAGGCACATGATCTACGTCACGGCCAGCACCGGCATAGGAGGCGGGTTGATCCTCGACGGACAACTCTACAGGGGAGCCACCGGTGCGGCGGGAGAGATCGGTCACATAACTCTTCTGCCGAAGGGTCCCTATTGTGGCTGCGGCAACCGTGGCTGTCTGGAGGCGCTGGCCTCTGGTAAGGCAATCGCTCGCGAGGCGCGCGAGCGTGTGAGACACGGTGTCCCCACGCTAATCGGCGAGTTGGCTGAGGGTGACCTCGACCAGATCTCAGCCAAGTTGGTCGCTCAGGCGGCCGCGCAGGGAGATGTCCAAGCCAGGGAGATCATTGAAGAAGCCATGAGCTACCTGGGACTGGGCTTGGCGAGCCTGGTCAACCTCTTCAACCCGGAACTCATCGTCATCGGTGGAGGATTGACCAAGATGGACGAACTCCTCTTCGACCCCGTGCGTCGCATCATTGCCCGGACGGCCTTCCGTTCTAGTGCAGAGGCTGTGGAAGTCGTCCCTGCCCAGCTGGGTGATGATGTGGGCGTATTGGGGGCGGCAGCAGTGGCCATGGGTGCCAAGAAACAGGTTTGGAACGTCCAAGAAAGGAGAGAATAGTCGACATGACCACCAACATCGGCATCAACGGATTTGGCCGCATCGGACGGCAGGTGCTCAGGATCATCCGCCAACGTTATCCAGGCAAGCTGGAGGTCGTAGCGGTCAACGACCTCTTTGATGCGGCCACCAACGCTCACCTCTTCAAATACGACACCAACTATGGACAGTACTCCGGCACAGTAGAAGTGAGGGGCGACAATCTGGTCATTGACGGCGAGGAGATCGAGGTCTTCGCCGAGAGAGACCCATCCAAGTTGCCATGGGCCGAGTTGGGCGTGCAGATCGTCCTCGAAGCGACGGGATTCTTCCGTGAAGGGCCCCTGGCTGCAGCTCACTTGGAGAGCGGAGCGAAGAAGGTAATAATCAGTGCTCCTGCGAAGAACGAGGATGTCACCATCGTCCTGGGCGTAAACGAGGACTGGTATGATCCGAAGAAGCACCATATCATCTCCAACGCCTCCTGCACAACGAACTGTCTGGCACCGGTAGCCAAGATCGTGAACGATCAGTTCGGTATAGTCAAAGGCCTGATGACCACGATCCACGCCTACACCAGCGGCCAGCGCCTGTTGGATATGGGTCACAAGGACCTCCGCCGAGCACGCGCGGCGGCCATGAACATCGTGCCTACCACCACAGGAGCAGCCCGTGCCATAGGGGTGGTCATTCCAGAATTGGCAGGCAAACTGGACGCCTTCTCGATTCGCGTTCCCACCTCAACGGTCTCGCTCATTGACCTCACAGTGGAAGTGGAAAAGGAAACAACTACAGACGAGCTGCTAGGGGCCTTCAAGGAAGCGGCTGAAGGTCCGCTGAACGGCATTCTGGGCTACAGCGAAGAACCTCTGGTCTCCGTTGACTACAGGGGAGACCCCCGTTCCAGCATCGTTGATGCCCAGTTCACCCAGGTGCTGCTGGGCAACATGGTTAAGGTCGTCTCCTGGTACGATAACGAGTGGGGCTACTCGGTGCGCCTCGCCGATCTCGCAAACTACGTCGCTGAGCGTCTCTAAACAATCAATCGGAGGGATCGGCCCTGGAGCCGACCCTCTTGCGCGCCTGTTTGACACCGTGAAACTCTTCAGCTAGGCCCGCGAGCCTTCCAGGGGAGAGAGTTGTGAACAAGAAGACGGTGCGGGATGTTCACGTCGAGGGCAAGCGCGTCTTGGTGAGGGTGGACTTCAACGTACCCCTGACTGATGGTCAAGTAGCCGACGACACGCGCATTCGTGCTGCCCTGCCCACTATTCGGTACCTGCTGGAGCACGGGGCCGCCGTCATTCTCATGTCTCATCTAGGGCGCCCGAAAGGAGAGGTCTGCGAGGAACTGAGGATGGACCCCGTCGCCCGCCGGCTCTCCGAGCTCCTCGGCCGTGACGTGATCAACGTGGATGACTGCATCGGGTCCGAGGTGGAAAGTAGTGCCGCTGCTCTGGAGCCCGGCCAGGTCCTCTTGCTAGAGAATCTCCGCTTCCACCCCGAGGAGAGCCGCAACGATCCAGCCTTTGCCCAACAATTGGCCTCTCTTGCAGACGTCTACGTGAACGACGCGTTTGGCACAGCCCATCGCGCCCACGCCTCCACTAGCGGCGTGGCTCAGTACCTGCCGGCAGTGGCAGGTCTTCTCATGGAGAGGGAACTCGTGGTCCTGGGCAACGCCTTGACTAGCCCGGCACGCCCCTTCGTGGCGATCCTGGGAGGAGCGAAGGTCTCCGGCAAGATCGGCGTGATCCGCAACCTCTTGAGCAAGGTAGATTTCCTGCTTGTAGGCGGTGCGATGGCGAGCACGTTTCTGAAAGCCAAGGGCCATGAGGTAGGGCGATCGCTCGTGGACGACGAGAGCCTTCCCGTGGCGCGACAGATGCTAGAGCAAGCAGGCGGTAGGCTGGTGCTGCCGGTGGATGTCATCGTAGCCGACGCTTTCGCCGCCGGAGCCGACGCCAAGACCGTGAACGTCGAGGAGGTGCCGGCCACTTGGCGCATTCTGGACATCGGTCCCAGAACCCTCAGCCTCTTCCAAGAGAAACTGGCCTCGGCCAAGACCGTGGTCTGGAATGGTCCGATGGGCGTGTTCGAGTTTCCCAGATTCGCGACCGGCACCGTCACCCTAGCCAAGAGCCTGGCCGAAACGCAAGCCACAACCATCGTCGGCGGGGGTGATTCCATTGCTGCCCTTCAGCGGGCTGGGTTGATGGATAAGATGAGCCATGTCTCCACCGGGGGCGGGGCGTCTCTCCGGTTCCTGGAGGGAAAAACCCTGCCTGCGGTGGCAGCGCTGGAAGACAGGGAAGAGGACTCCGCACATGACTAGCCAGAAGATCATCTCCCAACTGGTAGTCTCCAACACGACCAAGATAGTACTGCTGATCCTGGACGGCCTGGGCGGGGCACCAATGCATCCCGGAGGTCCAACGGAGCTGGAGACCGCACATACACCCAATCTAGACGCCCTGGCAGCGGATGGCATATGCGGCCTGCACGATCCCATCGCCCCAGGCATCACCCCGGGAAGCGGGCCGTCCCACCTTGCACTTTTCGGGTACGATCCCCTGCAACACCAGATAGGGCGCGGCGTCCTGGAATCGTTGGGAATCGGCTTCGACCTACATTCAGATGACATGGCGGCGCGAGGTAACTTCTGCACGGTCGATGAGAACGGTTTGATCATCGACAGAAGGGCAGGACGTATTCCCACCGAGAAGGCCACAGAACTCATACAGTTGCTACGCCCCATCACCTTGCCAGATGTGAAAGTGTTCGTCGAACCGGTCAAGGATTACCGATTCATTCTGGTGCTGCGTGGAGAAGGGCTGTCGGGGCCGCTGACAGAAACCGATCCCCAGAGACTGGGCGCAGCGCCCCTGCCTGTAGAAGCCCTCAGCCCGGAGGCCGAGCGAGCCGCTGCCCTCTTCAACCAGTGGGTCTCCCATGCACGGCAGATCCTCGCTGATCAACGGCCAGCCAACATGGTTACGCTCCGAGGCCTCGACAAGAACCCCGGCCTACCCAGCATGGAAGCGATGTACGGGCTTCGAGCAGCTGCCGTCGCCGGTTACCCCATGTATCGCGGTGTCGCGAAGCTAGTGGGCATGGAAGTGCTGCCCACGGGAGAGACCATTGAGGAAGAAGCCAACACCTTGGAGGCTTATTGGCCCGATTACGACTTCTTCTTTGTCCACGTGAAGAAGACGGATAGCGCTGGCGAGGACGGCGACTTTGAGGAGAAGGTCACCATCATCGAGCACGTGGACAGGACCCTGGTGCCGGCCATCGTTCAACTGAAACCCGATGTGCTCGTCGTCACCGGCGATCACTCAACCCCGGCCCTGCTCCGCTCTCACAGTTGGCACCCCGTGCCCATCCTCCTCCACTCCCCGTACTGTAGAGCAGATCCGGTGAAGGAGTTCTCCGAGCGAGGGTGCGTCAGCGGTGCACTGGGACGCTTTCCCGCCACTGACATCATGCCCCTGGCAATGGCCAACGCGTTGCGCCTCGCGAAGTTTGGCGCTTAGTCGCGCTCTCCTCGAATAGCCGCAGCACGAGTACATCCGCGGAAAGGATCGAGCAGATGACTGACAGAGTGAACCCCCGAATCTTTCGCCAGTACGACGTGAGAGGGGTCGTAGGTGAGGACCTGACCGAGGACGTGGTGGAGGAACTGGGTAAGGGGTACGGTGCCTACGTGAGCGGCCTGGGCAAGAAAAGGGTCAGTGTAGGATATGATGCCCGACCCAGTTCACCACCGTTCCGTGACGCACTGATCAAGGGCATTCTTTCCACTGGAGTTGACGTCGTAGATCTGGGTATGGTGCCCACCCCGACCTTTTACTTCTCACTCTTCCATCTCGATGTGGAAGGTGGGGTGATGATCACCGGCAGTCATAACCCGCCAGAGTTCAACGGTTTCAAGCTCGCTGTAGGGCACAGCACCATCTACGGCGATGACATCCAGGCAATCCGGCAGATCATCGAGGCGGCTGACTACCCCCCGGGGCAGGGAACGCTGACTCAACGGGATGTGAAGCCCGCCTACCTGGACACCCTGAAAGAGCGCATCGGAGCCTTCGAGAGGAAACTGAAGGTCGTCGTAGACGCTGGGAACGGCATGGCAGCCATGTTCTGCCCACAACTCCTCCAGGACCTGGGCGCTGAAGCGCACGGGCTATACTGTGAAGTTGATGGCACGTTCCCGAATCACCACCCCGACCCCACCGTGCCCGCTTACCTGACGGACCTGATCGCCATGGTGCTGGAAGAAAAGGCTGATTTGGGGATAGCCTACGATGGCGATGCTGATCGCTTGGGGGTCATTGACGAGCAAGGCAACATCATCTGGGGCGACCAACTTCTGATTCTCTTCTCCCGTGAGATCCTGGCCCACCAGCCAGGAGCCACCATCATCTTCGAGGTCAAATGCTCCCAGGCTTTGCCCGAAGAGATCGAAAAGGCGGGCGGTGTTCCCCTCATGTGGCGGACGGGGCACTCGCTGATCAAGGAGAAGATGAAAGAGGAGAATTCACCTCTAGCAGGCGAGATGAGCGGTCATCTGTTCTTCGCCGACGAGTACTACGGATATGATGATGCCATCTATGCCTCCTTGCGATTGGTGCGGCTATTGTCTCGATCCGACAAGACCATAGGTCAGATGTTAGCCGATGTCCCCAAGTACTACTCAACGCCAGAGATCCGGGTGGACTGCCCCGACGAGGAGAAGTTCCAGGTGGTGTCAGCTCTCACAGAGCATTTCAAGAAGACATACGAAGTCATCGACGTAGACGGAGCCCGCATACTCTTCGGAGATGGATGGGGATTGGTGCGAGCCTCCAACACTCAGCCGGCGCTGGTCTTGCGCTTCGAGGCGCAGACCCCCGAGCGGCTTGTCGAGATCAAACAGATAGTCCTGACCAAGCTCAGCGGATTGGCATCGGTGGAGTTACCGACTTGACTATGGGCTCCAGACGTATCCATCGGAGATCAAGAGAGGAGTAGGTGTCGTGAGCGACGAGAAGACAAGGAAAGAGGATTGGGAAGAGATTGGACGAGATATCGAGGCGAAGATCAGGAAGGAGCTCGCTAGCTGGGCGGGCGCCGAGGAGACTGATGATTGGCAGACCATCGGTCAGAGAATGGAGAGCAAGATAAGAGGCGAGATTGCGACCACGGTAGGCGCTGAGCCAGAGGAGGACTGGGAGCAGATTGGCCGGCAGGTTGAGAAGCGGGTGAAGTCCGGAAGCGGCAAATGGGCTGGCGCCGAGCCTGACGACGATTGGGACACCATAGGCCGAAAGGCGCACACCAAGATCAGAGCTGACGTGTCCACGAGTCTCGGCGGCGAGCCTGATGAAAGCTGGGATCAGGTAGGCAAGCGGATAGAGCAGCGAGTCAGATCGGGGCTGGGCGAATGGGCTGGCGCCGAACCTGACGATGATTGGAACACCGTCGGGCATAAGATGGAGGACAAGGTCAAGACTGCTATCAGAGAATGGCTTAAGGAATAGGGCGAGTTCAGTCGAGCAGACTGTTCACACCCATCATCATTGGGCTGGTGAGGTTTTCCGCCGCTGTGGATCGTATCGTCCAGGAGCGCCTGCGCGTGGTAGCTGAGGAAGCCGAAGATTATGACGGAGAGGAGAAGCCAAGGTGAAGCCACCGAGCGAGCTACCGGAGCCAATTCAGTCGCAGGCCAACACTCTTGCCATCGAACTCTGCCCTCTATGCAAATCGAACAATCTAGTGGCTGTCGAGGAAAAGATGCTCTTGGGACTTATTACAGCCCAGACTCTTGAATGTGGCTGCGGCGCGGTCTTTCTCGCCTCCGGAGATGGATACAAACTATTTGATGCTTCAGATAGGTCTCATCCCATTTGGCGCGAATACGGCGGTCAGAGCCTCACTGGGAAGGAATGGAATAACATCGCACATGGCGGCTTATCGGATCCGGGGCAAAGAGAGATTGATCTATCAAGATGCCATAGGCTCATTGAAATCGGAACGACAAAGCTCGATGATCGTGCGTTGAGCACTCAAGTCGATCGCAATCTGCTTGGCCAGAAACTTGAGAAGCTGGGTCGTGAAGACGAAGCCATTCAACTGTATGAACAGAATCTGCTTGAGAACGACGAAGGCAGTCATCCATACGATAGGTTGGCAGTCATCTATCGTCGGAGAAAGCTCTACGTAGATGAGATCAGGGTCCTCGCTCATGCTATATGGGTCTACGAGAATCTTGCATCCAAGTCCAGGATGGATAGGATCCCGAAATTGGCTAGATTCAAGAAGAGGCTGGAGAAGGCCAAGTTGCTCGCTGGGAGAATTGAAACAACCGATGATAGCAGATTCACTGCCATGTGTCCCTACTGCAATAGTCAATTGGATAAACTGCCCAAGCGAAAGAAGAAATGTCCCACTTGCGGCAATCACATTCACATTCGCACCGGGCAGCGGATCTTTCCATCCATACTTCTAACCGAAGGGCAGGCCGATGTTGCAGATCATTTCGACGACATGAGGTATTATGGCGTGACAGATATGCACTTCATTCAGGAAGAAGAGAAGCTGCGGCGCGAGTTTGGTAAGGATCCGCGGCCTCGGGACACTCTTTGGTCATTCTACAATAGTCTTATGACCCGCTTGGCTGAAGAGAAGTACATATCGCTAGCTCCACTGTACCATAAGATGGCCTTGTTCCTGTATCAAGAGGGCAAGCCTTTCTTCCACTTTGTTTATCAGGCTATAGAGAGCCGCCTGCTCGATTACCAGCAATCCAGTCTACAGGACCTCTTCCCATTCTATTATGAGAAGGTGCAGATACTGACACGCCCAGATAGCTGTAGCTTCTGCCGCCAGCAGAACGCGAGAATTCTAACGATCGATGATGCATTGAGTGAAATGCCCATTCCGAAAAAGAACTGCATTTATCAACTAGAGCACGACAAGAGCGGCTGGTGCAGATGCACTTACCGCCCTCTCATTGAAGAAAGGTGATCTTTCTACCGAGCGCGCGTTAGGGTTCATCCTGAGGAGGACGACGCATGAGACACAAGAAACTGATTGCGGCAGTCTTGATTCTTGTGGGCCTCTGCTTGCTTGTACCGCTATTGGGTGGGGCATTATACTCGTGGAACAGTGCCAAGATTGAAAGAATTGAGAAGTCAAATGAAGCCTTCAGGATAACTCGTACGGCCCTCGCCATCTATGGGCCGCCAACCAGAGCGCCTGAGGTTTGGAGTATCGATTGTCCTTATCATCGCAGCCACGGTCTCTGGTCGGACAAGTGTCTCACTGACGAGTTCGATGCGGAATTGATCGCTGAATTGAGCGGCGGCACCGGAGTCGCTCCGGCCGGCCAAGGTTGCCATCGTGCGCAATGGGATACCGGCAATCCCGACATCCATCCCGGAGGACCTTATATCTATTGTCACGTGCGTGTCCTTGATGGCCCATCTGAAGGAAAGATCGGCTGGGTTAAAGAAGACTTCATCGAGAAATGAGCTTTGCCCCGCGCCCGGTAAAGGATCCTGAGTAGCCCGGAGGGCATATCGAAGGATGAGATGCGTGATCTGGGCCGCTGTAGGACGCAAGATGGAGGACAAAATCAAAGCGTCTATCAGGGAATGGCTCAAGGAGTAGAACGAAATCAGTGCACCAGCCTCTTCAGACCCATCAACATTGGGTCCCTGAGGCTGGCCAACCGCATAGTCATGCCGGCCATCCATCTGGGCTACACGCCTGACGGGTTCGTCACCGACACTCTGATCGAGTTCTACGTCGAAAGAGCCGCCGGGGGCGTTGGGTTCATCATCGTCGGTGGTTGTCCCGTTGACGAGTACGGCGGAGGCCGGTTCATGATGGGCCTGAGCGACGATGAATTCGTCCCCGGGCTGAAGAGGCTCACACAGGCCATTCACGAACACGGGGTCCCTGTGGCCGCCCAGATGTACCACGCCGGTCGATACTCCCTCTCAGAGCACATCGGTCGCCAAGCGGTGGCTCCTTCGGCGGTGAAGTCCGCATTCACTCGCGAAATTCCTCGAGAGATGACTCTGGAGGATATCCAGTCCACGATAGCTAGCTTCGCCGACGCAGCGGACAGGGCCCAAGAAGCGGGTTTCGATGCCGTCGAGATCAGCGCCTCCGCAGGCTATCTTCTCTCCCAGTTCCTCTCACCGCTGACCAACTTGCGCGAGGATGATTATGGCGGGGATCTCGAAAGCCGCGTGCGATTCCCCTTGGAGGTAGTGCAGGCCGTACGTGCTGCCGTTGGGCCAGACTACCCTATCATTGTCCGCGTAGCCGGCAACGACTTCGTCGAGGGAGGAAACACCAATCGAGAAGCTCGGCGCCATTCCCAAGAACTGGAAAAGGCCGGGGTGGATGCCATCAACGTCACCGGGGGCTGGCACGAAACGCGCGTGCCACAGATCATCATGGCCGTTCCCCGTGGCGCCTTCTCATACCTGGCCCGGGGTGTGAAGGAGGTGGTCGGCATACCGGTCATCTCCAGCAACCGGCACAGTGACCCATTGCTGGCCGAGAGGGTATTGCGTCACGGTTCAGCCGACTTGATAGCCATGGGGCGCCCGCTCATAGCCGATCCAGAACTTCCACGCAAGGCCAAGGAGGGCCGCTTTGATGAGATCATCCCGTGCGTGGCCTGCAACCAAGGCTGCTTTGACCACATCTTCGCCCTCCAGCCGGTGGCCTGCATGGTCAACCCACGAGCAGGCCAAGAGGGCAAGTACAGGTTGGAGCCAGCGGGGAAACCGAAGAGGGTGACGGTCGTCGGCGGCGGACCAGGCGGTATGGAGGCAGCAGTGACGGCCGCCAGCAGGGGACACAGGGTGACCCTCTTCGAGAGAGGTGATTATCTGGGCGGGCAGTTGAACCTTGCAGCAGCAGCACCGGGCAGAGAGGAACTGCATGACTTGGTGCTATCACTCCGCTTTCAGCTGACAGAGTGCGGCGTGGATATTAGACTGGGTCAAGAGGCCACGGCGGAGCTCGTCCTGAGCAGTGAGCCCGAGGCGGTGGTGGTGGCTACCGGAGGCGATCCCATAGTACCCGACATCCCTGGGGCGGACAGTGAGCAAGTCGTTCAAGCCTGGGACGTGCTGGCACATCAGGCTGATACGGGAAGAAGGATCGTGGTCCTGGGCGGTGGAGCCACCGGCTGTCTGGTCGCCTTGTACCTGGCGCAAATGGGTACCTTGGAAGCTCAAACCTTGCGGTTCTTGGTGCAGAACAGAGCCGAAACCTGGGAAACGCTACAAGAGCTGGTCACCAAAGGAATCAAGCATGTGACCCTGGTGGAGATGCAATCGAGGTTGGGGCAAGACATCGGCTACACCACCCGATGGACAGTTCTCCAAGACCTTCGCCGCTATAGCGTGGAGACTCTGATTGGCGCGAAGGCACTGCGGATTATCCCCGAAGGAGTGCTGATAGCTGTCGATCACGAGGAGAGGCTCATCGAAGCCGACACAGTTGTCTTGGCCGCGGGCGTCTCCCCCCGGAGCGCCCTCTACGAGAGTCTGAAAGACCGCACCAGTGAACTGCACCTGATCGGTGATGCCAAATCTCCTCGAAGAGCCTACGACGCCATACGTGAGGGTTTCGAGGTGGGAATGGCGATCTAGACATGTCGGTTTGCCGAAGCGTGACACCCACGGTAGAATGGTGACACTGAGAGCAGCGAAGCATCTGGAAAGGAGAGGACACTATGAGCGAAGAGGAGCATCGAAGAAGAAACGAGAAAGAGGAGAAGGACGAGAAGGACGGAGACGAAAGGGAATGGGACAAAGGTGAACAGTGGACTGGCGGCGATGCTCTGGGCCCACTTGTCTGGGGGTTGATCATCATCTGGGCAGGGCTTACGCTAGTCGCCGCCAACTTGGGCACATTCCCGTGGTTGGCCTCGGACAACGTCTGGAGTATCGTCTTCATCGGAGCAGGCCTGCTGTTTCTGTTGGAGGTGGTGATCCGCGTACTGATGCCCGCCTATCGCCGTCCCGTACGAGGCCGCCTGATTCTGGCTTTCGTTGCTCTGGGCATCGGCCTGGGCGGATACATCGGCTGGGAACTGACTTGGCCGCTGATCCTCGTGGGAGTCGGCTTGGCGATCATCCTCGGCGTCTTTCTCAGGCCTAGATTCTAGCCAGCGTCTGAGCTACAGACGACCCAGATCCATGGTCACGAGTTGGTCCCACCAATAGCGCACTCGAGTGAGAGGCCTATCGCGCCCAATGCACCTGAAGTATGGAGGTTGAAAGGCCTTTATGAGGTCGCCGATCTCGTAGCGAGGCAGGATCGGCGTAGACACGACGAGGCTGCCTGTCTCCCCCGGATGCATCTCGTGCATCATCTTGATGCCTCGCGGGGTTTGAATCTCGAAGAAAAAGAGGTCGTAGTTGGGCACCCATGCCCGCTTCTCATCCCTCTGCTGGCCGAAGATGCCTTCCGTTGTGCCATAGATCTCGGCGATGTCCGCCGGGCCGAATAGGGCCCTCAGGATAGATCGGTGTTTGGTGTTGATACCCGGCACACTGCCCAGGGTCATGATCCGTATGTGCCACAGGTCCTTCGGGTACACATTGTGTGCCTGATGTAGATACCGGCCAAAGTCCACGGCCGTCGGCGCCACGCCGCCCACAATGGTGATATCCTCATCCTTGCATCGCTCGTAGGCCAGTTCGAAGCGCCGCTTCCAGTCCTCTATCGTCTTTCCGCCTCCCAGTGCGTCCACGTCTTCTTGGGTAGGAAGGGTACGGAGAGGCGTGGCCGCTGTCGTACGCTTCGAATAGATGCCGGAGCTATAGCCGTACTCCACTTCTCGCTCCCCAACTCGGAGGGTGCCCACGACGGAGGGGAAATTCAGATTGAGGTTCACACCCTGAAGCACATCAAACTGGCCGGTGCGCGCAATGTGGTTCATTAGCGCCCGGCCAGCACAGGCCCGCCCCTCGAGGTCCATGGGGGTCATGGGAATGAACTTGGACTCACCCTTCGTCGTCCCGCGGGTGATGGCCCAGCCGACTGGCGGCTCGTGGAGCAGAACGTCCTCCTCTCCGGCCATCACTCGGTCAATCAAGGGCTTCAAGTCATCGTAGGTAGCGATGGGAAAAGCGTCCCTGTACTGCTCTACCGTCTTGACACCAACCGCTCCGTGCTGCACCCCGTACTTCGTCTGAGCATAACCCCGCAGCACCCTCTCCAACACGGCCTCCTGTGCGGCCGCGGGGTCTGCCACGGCCTCGTGCCACGGACTGAGAAAGGCTTCCAGCATCTGAACTCCGGCTTCCCTCTCTTGTGCCAACGCCTCTTCTAGCTTCTCAGCCATGTCGTCTCACCCCCAACAGCGAATGCGTCGTCCGCTAGGCGATCACCGATGGCAGGAACTGAGATATGCGCCTTGTGACAGTCTCCTGTATTTCCCGCAAGTCCTCCTCGGTCCTGCCCTCGACTCTGACGGACAGTACCGGCTGCGTGTTCGAGGCCCTCACCAAAGCCCAACCACCCTCGAACTTAATGCGCGCCCCATCTATGTCTATGACCTCGTGGCTCTCCATGAACGACTCCTTGATCATCTCCACTATGCCGAACTTCTGCGTATCCGCACAGGGTATTCGCATTTCCGGCGAGCTGTAGTACCTCGGCAGTTCCTGCACTAGTTCTGACAGGGGCTTGTCCATCTTGGAGAGATACTCGGCAAGCTTCCCCGCTGCGAAGAGGGCATCGTCAAAGTTGAGAGGGGGATCATTGAAGAAGACGTGCCCGCTCAACTCCACGCCCAAAGCTGCGTTCTCCTGCCTCATCTTCTGGAGTATGTATGCGTTGCCACACCTGGTCATGAACGGTATTCCACCGTGACCCACGATATCGTCTATCAGGGCCTGAGAGCAGCGAACGTCCAAGACGACCTTAGCAGGCCCACCGACCAGGAACTCCCTGGCTAGAAGGGCCACGTACTTGTCTGGCAGCACAGTCGCCCCACGTTCATCGACTACGCCTAGCCTGTCTCCATCGCCATCGAAGCCGATTCCGAAGTCCGCGGACTCCTTGAGAACCGTGGCCTTCAGATCACGGATGTTCTCCTCCACCAGTGGGTCAGGCTCATGGTTCGGAAAGCGACCATCGGGTTCGCAATACAGCGACACGACCTCGCATCCCAGGTCCTCCATCAACCGACTGCCAAGAAGGCCCGCCGTGCCGTTCCCTCCATCCACCACCACCTTCAGCCGACGATTCAGTAGGATTCTCTCTCGAATATGGTCCATATACGCGGGAATCACGTTCATCTCCTCCATAGAGCCTTTCCCGCTTTCGAACTGATTCTTGGCTATCAAGCGCTCCACATGCTGCAACGCCTCCCCGGCGAGTGGATAGGGACCGACCTGGAGCTTGAGGCCGTTGAACTCCGGAGGGTTGTGACTGGCCGTCACCATCACTGCCCCATCAGCGAATGCCCTGTCGAGGGCAAAAGAGAGGGCGGGCGTGGGGACGACGCCCACGTCAACGACCTGACAACCTGTGGAAAGCAACCCCTTAGTGACGGCAGAGAAGAAGCGCTCAGAAGAGAGCCGCACATCCCGCCCCACGACAACCTTGTTCCGGCCGGTACTCCGCTGGATGTAGGTTCCAAATGCTTTCCCTATCGTCTCTATCACGCCTGTGGTCAAATCAGCGTCCGCAACTCCCCGGATGTCATACTCTTTGAACACGGCTCGGCTTGCCGAAAGCTTGGCCTGGAAAGCGTAGTCCCGCAAGATCCCTGTCACCGCCTCAGACAGCTTCATGGGGTCGTGGCGGAGAACGATCTTCTCGGTGCCATTGGCGCCTTCCTCCACGACCTCTTGCACCAGGTCCCTCTCGATCAGCAGTGCCCCTTCGACCAGAACCAACTCCTCTGGCGTATCCTCGAACAAGATAATCTGGGTATCATCCTTCATGACTGGGACAGATCCCACGGGCTCAGCAGATACGCTTCGATATCTGGCCAGAACAGAATCTGTGATCTCTTCCGTCCTGCTGACGAGCACGTAGTCCAGGCGGAATCCGCAGTTGTTCTGTATAGCCCTCACATGATCGCCTACCGAGTAGCCATCCGTTAGACCCGGCTGTGTCATGATATTGCAGACGAATATCCTCCTGGCTGAGCTTCTCCTCAATAAGTCGTTGATCTCTGGAACCAGCAGCGTCGGAATGATGTTGGTCAACAGCGAGCCGGGTCCGATGACCACGGCATCGGCCATCTCCAACGCTTCTACCACCTCGGGAGATGCCGCCACAGGCACCTCAGGTCCCTCATCAACCCTGGACTCGAGCCACACTTTCTTGATGGTGGCAGCCCCCTTCCGGGAAAGGATCTCCGCTTCGCCTGAAAGCGTCCGCCCATCTTCAAGCTGAGCACACAGCCCCACTTTCTCTGTCGAGGGGAACAGTACCTCCTCCCCCGATGTGCCAAGCCCCCGCCGTAACTTCGCGAAAGCGGTCCCGCTGCCCACGGGGGGAACGACACCGGTTATCTGCCACGGAACCTCCTTGGCGATTCGCAGCAGCATGGACAGTCCCGCAGTCCCAGCAAACACAACAACCTTGGGCTTCTCCGTTGGGCCGTGATAATAGTCGTAGGCCACGTCAACGAGGCTCTCATTCGTGGCCCTCCGGGCCACGAAAGGAGCGACGAGGGTGTGACTCAGTTTGACGAACGACACCACCAGCAAAGTCACGCCTATGGTACCCACGAGAATACCCCGCTGCACGTGAGGGATGAACTGAAGAGTGAGGTAATAGACATAGGATGGAAATGGCGCCGTACGGTACATGTGTACCAGAACGTAGGCGAAGCCCAAGCTCAGAAGCAGGATTCCAAAGAACAGGGCCAGTAACCAGCGCTTGATGTGCCAGCCCGGCAGGAGCAGCCTCAATACTCTGCTGCTCCTCAGCTTTTCCCTCACTCTACCTGTCTCCATCTGACCATGCCCAAAGGTACCCGGGCGAGCCGTGCTGCCACGATTGCTGTGCCCGCAGAGACCCACTCATGCCAAGCCCTCGAACCCCAAAACACCTGACGATATCTCGTCAGCGCAGCAGTTGGCCAGCTCCGCCACGATCAGGCACTTGATCTCCTCCAACCGCTCGGGCGTCCGTGCTTCGAACACCAGGGCGATGTTAGGAGTGGTATGCGAGGCTCGCACGGACGCCCACCCATGCTCGAAGTCGATGCGCAGGCCGTCGAGGTCCTTGAGCGGGAAGCGCTTATCGAAACACGTCCTTATGCGATCCATGACCGCAAACTTGTCCTCGTCGGCACATGGGAGCTTGACCTCAGGGGCGGAACAGTAGCGGGGGATTTTCGCCACGAGGTCTGATAGCGCGCACCCTGCGCTTGACAACGCTTCCAGGACTTTCGCCGAAGCGAAGATCCCGTCGTCAAAGTCAAAGAGGTCATCCCGGAAGAAGATATGTCCGCTGGCCTCGCCACCGATCAAAGCCTCACTTCGCCTGACCTCCTCCATCACCCGCGTATAGCCCGTGGGAGCCATGCGAGGCACCCCGCCATTCGCCTCGATCACATCGATCAAGGCGCGCGACGAAAGCAGGTCAAAGACAACCGTGCCTCGCTCACGCTTCAACATCTCCGCTGCGATGAGCGCCACTATCAGATCTCCAGATAGTATCTCTCCCTTATCCGTCACCAAGCCCACCCGGTCCCCGTCGCCATCGTAGGCAATGCCCACATCAGCTTGGTGTTCCAGCACCGCCGTAGCCAGGTCCTGCATGTTCTCTTCTTCACTCGGGTCTGGGAGATGATGAGGAAAGCGACCATCCAGCTCGCAGTACAACTCCTTCACGTCGCATCCCAGTTGTCGGAACAGCTCCGGCGCCACCAAACCGGTAGTGCCGTTCCCAGCATCAACGACCACTTCGAAGCCTCTGTCTATCTCTACTCTCTGCTGTACGGCCGAGAGGTACTCTTCGAGGATGGTGGAGTCCTTGACAAGATGCCCTTCCCCCTGAGCGAAAGGGCCACCTTCTGCCAGTCGCCGCAAGGCCTGGATCTCCTCACCACTGAAAGGGAGCGCACTCTTGCGTAGCTTCAGGCCGTTGTACTGTGAAGGGTTGTGGCTCGCGGTCACAACGACCCCTCCCGCCGCCTGTAAGCGTTTGACCGCGAAGTAGACCATGGGCGTCGTGACGACACCGATGTCAATTACCTCGCACCCCGTGCCCATGAGGCCAGCGATCAGGGCCCGAGCGAGATCGGGCGAGCTCAACCGGGCATCTCGACCCACGACCACCTTCCGATTGCTCTCTTTCTGAACAGTGGTCCCATAGGCTGCACCCAGCACCGTGCAGACTTGCGGATCGAGGTTCTCCCCGACGACACCTCTAATGTCGTACTCGCGGAAAATGGTGGGATCCAAGAGCAACGCGTTTCTCCTCGGAGATGGCAGTGGGTTCGTTCAGGGTATTCTATAGCAAAGGCCAGGTCGTGGCAAGCTCCCCATATCCCATTCCGTGCAACATCTCACTGCTTCTGATAGAATTGAGCATGTCTGACAGTCGATCTGAGACGATGGCAACGGGCCGGTTCCCCTGCAGGGAGTGTTCTCGCGAGATCGGACGGATCCAGTCAAGGAGGTTACCACATTGACGAAGGTGAAACTGTACGCGTTGAGTACGTGTGGCTGGTGCAGAAAGACCAAGCGGTTCCTGGACGACAACGACGTTGATTATGAGTACGAGTACCTTGATCTGCTAACGGGCAACGAGAGGGTTCGCGCTCTGGCGGAAGTGGAGCAGTACAACCGCCGTAAGAGCTTTCCGACCCTTGTCGTGCAGAACGACGACACCCACGTAGTCATCGGCTACAGGGAGAGCCGCTTGCGGGAGGTGCTAGGCGTATGAGTTCACAACAGGCTCGCGCTCTATACGAGCGTCTGAAACGCGAGGCAGAGGCAGCCGGATACTTCCTCAATCCAGACGACGACTTCGTCTTGGATTTGATGGAAGGTCTGCTGACCAATGAAGAGAGATACGGCTATCAGGCTTGCCCCTGCCGGCTGGCCGAAGGGCTCAGAGCGAACGATCTGGACATCATCTGCCCTTGCGACTACCGCGACCCCGACTTGGACGAATACGGCGCCTGCTACTGCGCGCTATACGTCTCTGAAGAGATTGCTCTCGGCCACAGGCAAGTCGAGCCCGTGCCCGAGCGCCGCGGTGCGGAGCGCGAAACAGCGGCTGACGAACACGCGGAGGAGTTGGTTGGCTTCACGCGGGGCGCCATTCCCATTTGGCGCTGCAAGGTCTGCGGCTACCTCTGTGCGCGACCGCAGCCTCCCCTCAAGTGCCCTGTCTGCAAGGCAGATAAGGACCGCTTTGAACGCTTTGCCTGACCCTCAGTGGGGATCGCGTGCGCTCGAGCTGTGAAGAGGGACGGAGCCGCACGCTGCACGCCGGAACCCGGGAGGCGTGCTGAGCCCACCAAACCACTCACTGGGAAAGCGATCCAGACTACCAGATATCCCAGCGGCGTAGAAATCGAATGTCGCTCCTCGCTCGAGATTGGGGATGACATATAAGATGCCGCTCTCTGGCTCGATGCTTCCGGCCAACGCCTCAACCCGACCGCTGCCCTGGGCCTGAACCGGTCCAAGACCCACCACTAGACCGACAACTAGGACAAGCGCGACAAGGAACCACTTTGACTTAGCGGCTACACAATCCCCCAACATGTTCGTCTCGAACCATCGCCTCCTCCTGCTCCAAGGAAATGAAGCGGTTGCTAGCATGGCTTGGAAAGGCACACTACAAGGTGCGACGGCGGCATCCGCTGACAGAAAGATGTCGCCACTCGCACCTAGTTCACCGCAGAGCTGTTGCGCCGCCCCGCCACCAATCCCCAGCCCACATACAATGGAGTGACCTGACTCAATCCGACCCAGATCAGTATGAAGCCGATGCCCGCCTTGACCGCTACCGTCCAGCGACCGACGGTGGCCTGTGTCTGACGAACAGCGCTGTTAGCATCCCTGACTATCGCGATTTGCTCATCCAGCAGGGCAACAAACCCTCCCAGATCTTCGTTGAGGACCGCCAAGTCCTCTGCAATATGCTGAGCGTCCTCGCCGCTTGTCTCCAGGTGTCCAGCGGTTGTGTCGAGATCATCTTCCAGGCTGGTGATGTCGTCCGACAGATCATCCAGAACTGAGCCAATTTCCCTCACAGGTTCTTCGAGTGGCGCAGTAGCATCCACGTTGATACCCAAGAAGCTACTGATCCTACCCAGTGCGCCCAACGTAGTGTCAACGGCTCTGGCCGCCGCAGCCACTTGGGAGATGGTTGATTGCACGGAATCAATAGCTTTGGGTACGTCTTCGCCAACGGTCTGGGAAACCCCATCCAGTAAGGACCCTATGGACTCGAGTACCTGGCCAGCATCAGTGGCCGTTGTCACTACCGTATCGAGTCCCTGGTTAACACCCTCCAGCATCGTCTTTGCTTGCACCAAGTTGGCTTCCACGGCGTCCAGGCTCCTTGATACGAGAAGCAGCGTTTCTTCCAGGCCCGCGGCCGTCTGGTCCACGACACGCCATCCGATGGCTATCCCAGCCACGCTGAAAACAATCCCCACGATTCCGACCACCAGCATCAGAACACCAATAGTACGTTGCATGATTACCCCTTCCTAGCGCTTCCAGGGCATTTCCCAACCGTGAGCGTGATTCTTCGAGTTGATCTTCTCACAACTTGCCCCGATTTCCCAATTTCGTCGCGGTTGAGATGGCAATCGGGACACCACCTTACCCGATCCCGGTCACAACGATCCAACAACAACGGATTGCAGCGCCCACCCAGGAGCAGACGACCACAGACCCATATAGCCCCCACCCTTCCACGGCGTCGCCCTACGACAGAGACCTCGACGTCCACCTTGCCGTCCACAAGAACGGCCGGCTAGTCGCAGAGCTTTTCGTACGTGGCCGGGTGTGTCCGTGGTTTAGCTCAACTCCTCTCGAGGAACAAGGGCAAGCGAACAGCGGTGTGGGTTTTGCTTCTTGGGACTCCGCAGAACCTCTTGTAGAGAAGCAAGGCGCTCTCCGCGGCTGGAGGCCCCCGCGATACCTGGCCCAGTGCAGATTGAGCACTTCACTACAATGTGCCAAGCCTTGTAGGGCGGGTGGGATTCGAACCCACACGGAGAATTACCTCCAACGGATTTTAAGTCCGTAGCGTCTACCGTTCCGCCACCGCCCCCCTTGACAAACAGAAATGGCCGATAGCCCTCGATCTGACTATCAGCCACGGAACACCCAGAGGTGACGGCCGGATTCGAACCGGCGATCGGGGTTTTGCAGACCCCTGCCTTACCACTTGGCCACGTCACCGCAACCTGTGAAGCGGAAGACGAGATTCGAACTCGTGACCCTCTCCTTGGCAAGGAGATGCTCTACCGCTGAGCCACTTCCGCATCGATCACAGATGCCGAGGAGCAGAATCGAACTGCTGACACCATGATTTTCAGTCATGTGCTCTACCAACTGAGCTACCTCGGCTCCTCCAAATCCAATTCTACGTTATCTCCCCCCTCTTGTCAAGCAAAGCCACCCCCAGATAGCAAAAAGCGGGGAGCCGCTGGCTCCCCGCCACAGGCACTAGCCTAACTTCCCTTCACTTCGACCTTGACGGTCTCTGGCTGCAGTTCCGCGGCGACCGGGATGGTCACCGTGAGAACACCATCCTCGAAGGCAGCGTCGGCCTTGTCGCCCTCCGCCTCAGCGGGCAAAGCCACCGAACGGCAGAAGGACCCATACCGGCGCTCGCGATGGACGTAGTTCTCCTCCTTGACCTCCTCCTCAGCACTGGTCTCGCCGGAGATCGTCAAGACGTTGTCCTTCACGGTGACGTCCAATTCCTCAGGCGTCACGCCAGGCACCTCCACCTTGATCACCAGACTACCGTTATCCCTGTAGACGTCCATGGCCACCCCTGCCCTCCAGGCAGGCGCCAGCCACGCACGGCTCGATCTCGGCGACGCCTCATCAAAGAAGCGATCTATCGCATCGCTCACGGAAAGCCAGTCTCTCCTCGGTCTCCATAGTGTGATGGCGTTCATTATCTGAACCCCCTTTCTTCATCATGTTTCTCTTCTATATTATACTGGATTTCAGAAGTATTGTCAAGCGTAGCTATAAGGAATCCTGATAGCTTGGCTATCAGTTTCCTACCTGCAGTCGAACCATCAAATGGCGAAAGTCCAGACAAAGCGAGGGTTGCCACGACCGCGCTGTTGATGAACCAGGGCAAACGAGCTGTCAATCGGAGAGTCCAGCCGTCTGCCCAGCGGACTCCGTTGCTTAGGTAGAACCTGATATGATAGAATACCCACAGCCACTATGCTAGTCGCTGTGCTGAACATCCCGGTGCCGATTGCCCCCAGGTCGCCCAAGGGTCAGCCGAACGACCTTGGAGAGGCGACCCCACGAGCAGAAGCGCCCCACCCGCACGATCAGACTGATCAGGTGGAGGCTGCATCTCAGTCCGGCGAAGTTTGGGAGGGAGAGAACCATGAACACTAAGGCGGAGGACGTGATGATCCCTCTGGATGCCCGGGAAGCGGCAAAGCAGAGTTACGTTGACAACTACCTCACCATCACAAGGAACAGCGGAAACCTCATGCTTTTCGCCGGGGACCAGAAGGTCGAGCACCTCAACGACGACTTCTTCGGCGAAGGCATCCACGAAGATGACGGCGATCCCGAGCACCTGTTCAGAATCGCCTCTCAGGCAGAGATCGGAGTCTTCGCCACGCAACTGGGGCTCATCGCCCGCTATGGTCGGGACTATCCAGCAGTTCCGTACATGGTCAAGTTGAACTCCAAAACCAACCTGGTCAAGGCCACGCAGATGGACCCTTTCAGTCAGCAGTGGTATGGGGTGGATCAGGTGGTGGATTTCGCCGCGCATTCCGGGCTGGAGATCCGAGGTGTGGGGTACACGATCTACCTGGGCAGCGAATTCGAGCACCAGATGCTTCATAAAGCCGCCCAGATCATCTATCGGGCCCACCTGAACGGCCTGGTAACAGTGCTGTGGATCTATCCGAGGGGCAAAGCAGTTCAGGATGAGAGAGACCCGCACCTCATCGCCGGGGCCACCGGCGTAGCGGCCTGCCTCGGCAGCGACTTCGTCAAAGTGAACTACCCCAGGAAAGAGGATGCCGAGTCGAAGGAGATCTTCAAAGAAGCGATCAGAGCCGCCGGGGGCACCAAGGTCGTCTGCGCAGGGGGATCGACCACAGACGTGCGAGCTTTTCTCCAGCAACTGCACGATCAGATCTTCGTCAGCGGCGCCGCGGGAAACGCTACGGGGAGGAACGTCCACCAGAAGCCCTTGGCCGAGGCAGTGAGGATGTGCAACGCCATCTCCGCCATCACCATCAAAGGGTGGAGCGTCGAGGAGGCCCTCGCCGTCTATGAGGGCACCAAGGACCTGGTAATATAGACAGCCAATGCGGCAAGTCGAGCCTCGAATTCACGTTCTGCCCATCCCCACCCCCTTCCCTGTAGGCCCGGTCAACGTCTACCTCCTGGAGGGTGAACCCCTCACCCTCGTAGACGCAGGGCCTCTGACTGACGAGGCCCTTGAAGCCCTCAACAAGGGTGTGAGGGAACTGGGATACTCTCTGGCCGATATCGAGCAACTGCTCATCACCCACGCTCATCATGACCATTTCGGCCTCGCTCGAGAGGTGGTCGAGCGGTCCGGTGCCACCGTGCTCTCTTTTCGCGAGAACAAGCCGCCTTTGGAGGATTTCGATACCTGGTGGGAACAGAGAGTAGCCTACGTGGCTGAGTTCGTCGTCCGAGCAGGCGCCCCCGAGGAAGCCCTGAGAGAGCTGGAGGTCATGCGAGGTTATCGCAAGTACGCGACGTCGGTACCTGAAGTTACTCCCCTCGACGACAACGACGAGGTGCAAATGGGCGACACAACCTGGCGAGCGATACATACCCCTGGACACGCCCTGGGGCACCTCTGCTTCTACCAGCCAGACTGCGAACTCCTTCTTTCCGGCGACCACCTCTTGAGGGATATCACGTCCAACCCAGTCCTGGAAGCTCCAAGGTTGGGAATGACACAGCGTCCCCGCAGCCTGGTAGACTACAAGCGCTCTCTACTTGGCATTCGGGAGCTTGAGGCCCGCAAGGTCTTCCCCGGTCACGGCGAACCGGTGTACGACCACCGCGCCCTCGTTGACGAAATCCTGGCCCACCACGAGGAGCGCGGCCGGTTAATCCTGCACCTGCTGCGGGAGAAGCAGAGAACCGTGTACGAACTGGGGCTGGCCCTCTTCGGAGGGAACCTGCCCGGAGTTGAGCTATTCCTGGTCATGTCTGAGATCATCGGCCACCTGGATGTGCTCGAACTTGAATGCAAAGCAAGGCGGCTGGAGAGGGACGGAAGATCCATCTGGACAGCCATTCTCTGATGGTGGAGCAATAGGGTCCGGGCAAGGGAAGGTGGCATGACGAACATCACCATCGTAGGATTAGGTCCAGGCGACGCCTCACTGCTTACCGTCGAAGCCAGAGAAACCCTTGAAGGCGCTCAGGAGGTGTACCTGCGCACCACGCGTCACCCCACTGTCGACTCCCTGCCACCCCATCTCACCCGCCACTCCTTCGACCACCTCTACGAAGCTGAGGATGAGTTCTCCGCCGTCTACCATGAGATAGCAAGGCAAATCGTGAAGCTGGGCCAGCGGCCTGAAGGTGTCATCTATGCCGTGCCCGGGCATCCCCTGGTGGGCGAGGAATCGGTACGCTGCATACTGGCTCTGGCCAAAGACAAGGGTCTGAAGGTGAGGATGGTCACAGGCCTGAGCTTCATCGAGGCGGCTCTGGAAGCGTTGCGGATCGATCCTCTCGATGGGCTCCAGATCGTTGACGCCACCGTTCTGGCGGAGCGCCTTCATCCAAACCTGGATCCCGACCTGCCAGCACTCATCGGCCAACTATACAGTCGTCGGGTGGCGGCCGAGGTCAAGCTGACTCTGATGAATCTCTACCCCGCTGACCATCCAGTGACCCTTGTCCGCAAGGTCGGCTCGCCGCAGTTGGAGACGGAGATCTCACCCCTTCACGAGTTGGATCACTTCAAGGAGATAGACCATCTCACCTGCCTTTACGTCCCTCCCCTACCCACCCCCAGCTCCGTGTCCACCTTCCAGGACATCGGGGCGCGGCTCCGCGCGCCGGGAGGCTGCCCCTGGGATCGGGAACAGGACCACCAGACCCTCAGGCGCCATCTCTTGGAGGAGACCTACGAGGTTCTGCAAGCCCTCGACGAGGAGGACGACGTGGCTCTGCGGGAGGAGCTAGGGGATCTCCTGCTCCAGATCATCCTCCATACCCAGATCGCGACGGAGAGCGGCGAGTTCACCCTGGCCCAGGTGCTGGAGACCATCATCGCCAAGATAGTCCGTCGCCATCCTCACGTCTTCGCGGGCCTGGAAGTGGCCGATGCCGACGAGGTTCTGCGCAACTGGCAAGCGATCAAGCGAGCGGAGAAACCGGAGGAAGACAAGCCCTTTGGGGGCATGCCCCTGAGCATGCCTGCTCTGACATTGGCCCAGAGAGCTCAGGAACGAGCGAAGAGGGAAGGCCTGGCCTCGCCCTCCCAGGAGTCCCTCCTGGCCGAGATTGAGCGCAGGCTGGACACGCTTCGAGAAATCGAGGGCGAAGAGGACGCCGCCGCTGTGCTGGGCCAACTGCTCTTCGCGCTGGCCGATCTGGCCCGCCAGTTGGGGGTGGATGCCGAAAGCGCCTTGAGGATCGCCACGATACGCTTCGGCGACGCCCTGGCCTCACCGGGATCTGAGGTCCTTTGGACCAACGAGGTGGATCCAGGCAGCCATTGATGTCCCCAGTTGCGCTCGTCGGCTTGGCTGTGCTGATGTTGGCCAGTCCCTTCGTCTTTCAGGGGTTCCTGTTACATTCCGAAGACCTGCTCCTTTCGTCCGTCAGGCAGACCGGATAGGGTGAGCCTAGTGGATCTCTCGCGGTTTGGGTTGGTGTCCGCCAGTCTAGCGCTTGGCAGCGCCGTTGTGTGCTATGCCCTCGTTTGGCTCTATCTCTCCCCACGTCTACCTCACAGGTCCTCCATGCCGGGTGCGGCTTCCACTTCGCCCGTTTCGACTGTCGAAGTAGCCCTGCTACTGACGGCGGTAGCCATTGCAATCGCATTGCGGATTCCGCCGATGACGAGAGGCTTCATCGCTGACGAGATCACGACCGCGATGCATTTCGTGGAAGTTGATTCGCTGTGGACCACCATCTCCACCGATGTCGCCTTCAACAACCACATCGCCTATTCGATCCTCGCGAGGTTTTCGCAGGCGACATTTGGGCGGCATGAGTGGTCTCTCAGACTGCCAGCCTTGCTACTCGGGGTGGCGTGCCTCCCTGCTCTTTGGGTTTTCGGCAGGAGGCTGCTGGGCCCAAGGGTGGCGATCGCCGCTACATTTTTCCTGGCGTTGTCTCCATACCATATCGCCCTGAGTGTCACAGGTCGCGGGTATGCAGGCATGATTCTATTCACGCTCATCTCGAGCCATCTGTACTTCAAGTTGCTTGATCGCCCCACTCATCGGGATGGCCTCAAGTTTGTCCTCTGCGGCGTGGCCGCCATATACTTCCACTTATACGCCGCCGCTGTAGTCGTGGTTCAGGTCTTGTTGCTTCTGTGCCTTGCCGCCAGGCAAGTCCTTGGACGTGGTTCTGGGCGCTTCATGTGGCTCGAATCCTTTCGCATCCTCTGGCTTTCCTTTGGAGCCACAGTTGGACTTTCGTTGCTCTGTTACGCGCCGGTCTCTTCCCAACTCTCAGGCGACATCGCACAACAGGGCGTAGCACGCTTTCAGCCCCTTTTCCCATTGGGCGTGCTGGAGTCTCTGTCTGGCAGCACTTGGGCACCGGTGGGGATATGGGCCTTGTTCGCTGTTGGTGTGGGGCTGATTTCACTGCGGAGGTCTCACCCGAGGCAGGTAGCCTACTGGATTCTGCTGTTTCTCGTGCCAGTCTCGACCGCATGGCTGGTTCGGCAGATCCCTCTTGCCGACAGATTCTTCATCTATCTCCTCCCGCACTATCTTCTCCTCGTGGTCTCAGGCTTGTGGGCTGTGTGGAGGTTGGCAGCCAATCGCTCTCGCGGGCCCACAAGGTACGCCCTCTACGCACTCTGTGCCATTCTCGCAGCGTCAGTTCTTTGCACCTGGTGCGTCGATCCGTGGCGCAAGGTACGCCACAGGAGTTACCGGGAGGTCATGCAGGCCATGCAAGCCCAAGCGACAGAATCCACCGCTTTCTGCGGAGTTGGCGGGGGCGTTGGCAAGTTGGAATACTATTCTGACAGGCAGATGTTCTTTCCCCGCTCTATGGAGCAATTCCAGCAGATTGCCGAGCAGTATTCTGAGATCAAATGTGCGTACCACGGGACACCATGGACACTTGCGACTCGTGAGGGAAAGAAGGATCAGGGGCTGGACGTGCAGGCAGAGATCATCCTGTTTCTCTCGCAAAATGCCGAGTGGGAGGAGTTCAGCGACTTCACCGTTTTCACGTATCGCCAATGAGAGTCAGCGTCGGCTGGTATGTCTCCTCGAGATGCGAATCCTGGCTCAGGGACAATTGGCGTGAGCTCCAACCGGCGCAAAGCAGCGACGCTCTCGCGATGGCCGCACTTCTCGTTCGATGGTGCCGCACCATGACAGTTCAGCTCCTAGCCCTCCTGTCCGAGGCCCTGCCTCCCATTCCATCTCACAGGCACCGGGCTCTCTGGAGTCGGGGGAAGGTAGCAGTGAGTCTATCGAATGATGGTCTCATCTGGGATCTCGCCATCGGCGAAGTGCTGGTCCAGCCAGCCGGATTTGACGTCATCCCTGCTGTCGAAGTGCTCGACGTAGGGCTTGATGTCAAGCAGCGGCGTTCCATCAAGCATATCCACCTCGGTGAAGTACACCCTATTCCCTTCGATCCTCCGAAGCTTCACGACTGAGAGCCCGAGGTGATTCGGCCGGTGGGGACTTCTGATGGCAAAGATGCCCCGGCTTTCGTCTCCGAGATACGGACGGCCTTGCAGGCGTTCAGCCTCAGAGCGATGGAAGTAGTAGATCAAGATGATGTGACTGAACCCGTCGAGGTCTTTCAGGCCAGGGACGTATTCATCTTTCAGCTCGACCCAGCCCTCGACGTCGTCTCTGAACCTCCCCTGGATGGGTATGTCCTTCGGCTGCGTGTACGGAGTATGGATGACGCCGATGGGGGTGAGTTCGATCTTGTCCATGCTGTATCAACCTCGCACAGAGGACGGGAACAGCAAGTCGGGGCGAGAGGATTTGAACCTCCGACCTCACGGACCCGAACCGTGCGCGCTAACCGGACTGCGCTAGACCTCACAGTATGACCTCTGAGGCTTCTGTGAGGTCTCCCCTTTTTCGACCTGTGTGGTCTAGGGTTAACGTTTCTTGGAGTCCTGCACCCTCCAGCAGGAGTCTACCACCGTTCCTCTCAGACAGCAAGCCGACTACCGCTCATGGGTCACAGTTCCCTGGCTGTCTTGCAGAGATACCTAGCTCTGGCAGGTGAGGACATAGAGAGAGCGCACAAGCTACACTCACCCGTTGACAACCTCCTATGAGTTGACAGGATGTGCCGGATGATGGTACAATACCGGATCAGGCCGCCTTCTCGGTCAGACAGGGAGAATGAAGATGGATTTCCACTTTTCGGACTGGATGGCTCTGCTAACAGCAGTTGGCATTCTAGGTTCTTTCGGTCTCTCTATGTACATATGGCTCTGCCACAGCCGACCGAGGCGGATCGTGAAAGTCGGTCTAGGCGGGGGAGGAGAACTAGTCAAGGTTACATTCATCAACGAGCGAGGCCCCGTCGTGTCAATAGAAGAGGTGGGTTTTGAGGACGCTCACGGAACGCCCTTGGGGATTCATCCTGTGCGGTCAGGGGAGGACTCCCCCGATTGGGTCCACCCTGGGCTTACAGCGGACTATTCCTTCAGGCTGCTAGACCTACGTCAGCGTGTGCAACAAGGAAAACGCGTTCCAGTCAGGGCCTACTGTAGGGATGCGACAGGCAAGTACCACAGAAGCCCAAACCTGAGTTGGAGTATCACCTCCACGCTCATCGAATAGTCTGTGCCTGTTCCGATCCTATGCTTGTGATCATGCCCGCGAGTGCTACAATCCCCTATGAGGCCCCGTTGAGATGATTGTCAAGGGCTAGGTAATACCCTGGTACATTCTCCTCCAAACAGCGGGGCCTCTTGATGTATGTGGAACTGAGGTTGCGCTGCCTTCACGTTGGTGGTACAATAGCCTGACATCGATTCCCCTACTCCATCGACCCACTGACACACGTTATCTGGTCTTCGCTTGGGGTGTTGCCGCGACAATCGAGAGGAGTAGCCAGTGGCTGAATTGGTAGAGCTAACGTGTCCTAACTGCGGTGCCAAGCTGGAAAAAGTCGGGGGCGCGGCACAGGCCCAGTGCCCCCACTGCGGTACTCAACTTCTGATAGAACGCAAAGCCATGGCTGTCACACCACCGGAGCCTGGGAGGTGTCCCAAGTGCGGCAAAGGCGATGCGCTCCGTAAGGTGAGTGCTGTGCATCGCGCAGGGCTCTCATCCGGATCCTATTCGGGCCATGTATGGACAGACGACGGTCTCGACTCCGTGTCTCTCTCTGGACACACACAGACGGCACTGAGCAGGCTCTTCAATCCCCCGAAAGAGCCTCGCTCCAGAACCTGGGGAGGGATTGCGCTCGTGGCGTTCGGCCTCTGGTGCCTTGCAGCTCTCAGCCCTTTGTTCTGTTATGGGCTTTTCTCGCTCTTTGTCAGATTCGAGCTTGCTGGCGTCGCATTAGTGGCATTCGCCGTTCTGACCGGCCTCCTCTACGTGTTTCTTCCCCTGTGGTTTGGACTTCGAAAAGTCAACTCGAAGCGGCTGCGATTTCCGGTTGAGAAGGCACGCTGGGAAACAGCCATGCAGCGCTGGGAGTGGCTGTACTACTGTGCAAGGGACGACGGCGTTTTCATACCAGGCGAGACTTCTTTCATCCCGACAACGAAGATGCGCGAGTTTCTGTATGCCGCTAGATAGCCCCCTAGATACAGAAGGTAGAAGGCATGATCATCAGAGACAACGCTGAAGAACTAACCCTCATAGCTTAAGAGATTGGCGCTGAGGTCATCAGAGGGCCTGTGCGCTATCCTAGTGAGTCGGGAGGCATTGAGCTTGGTGGTGTAGACATTGGAGAGTACCTGTATGAGTTGAAAGACCAAGAGGTAATGCTAATCATAGCACCCATTGGCCCTGTGGAGGAACTGCCTATCATCTGTGGTCTATGTCGAACACCGTACAAGGATGATGAGTGCCCAACTTGCAAGACAGAGCGGGAAGATGGAAAGAGGGTGATTGAGCAGAGACTGCGCCACGATAGGGAGCAGAAGGACAGGCTGATTAGGGATGTGGAGGAGTGGCTGGAGGAGGAGAGACCTAATCGAGGAAGAAGGGCTGATCGGTGAAGCAGGAGGACCTTGAGCGAAAGCAGCACAGACAGACCGTGACCTGCGCCGTCTGCGGGAAGAGGACCGACAGCTACGAGCAGTGCCGAACATGCCGTGAGTATTTCTGCATAAGTGCCGATACGGAAAGGGAAAGTTGCCTTAGTTCGTTGGTCTTGTGGCCTTGGCGAGTTGTCCAGGGTTGCGCCGGGTGTTTTGGCGGCTACTTCATCGCCCTATACCTGGCAGGGCTTGTAGTATCTCCTGCGCTATGGTGCACACTGATTGTGCTTGTCGGCGGACCCTTGGTGGCGGACGCTTACCTAGACCTTCCCAGTCAAGTATTCTGCATCGCATTTCCCCTGGCCCTCGTCATCCTGGTGGCACTCGGAGTCTTGACATGGGTCTTGTTTGTCGTCATCAGCAAGGACTCACAAGCGCATTTTGACCGTGAGCGAAATGGCTGCGGTTGGCAGGTGCCGGAAACCATAATCGTAGACCAACAACCAGTTGACGTTGACGGGACCCTACGGTTGGTAGACGTGTTTGAGACCTACACGGGCTATTACTGCGGCAAACATGCGCCAGGGTTGAGCAACCTGTGGCGTCGCTCCGGGGATGTCACCCCCTAGCCCCCCATGCCTGTTAGTGTCATGAGGACTATCATAGCTAGTCGCATTTGTATTGAGAAGGGCGGAAGCTCCACCACCGCTGGTGAGTGATGAGCTGTCGCCAAGGCAACTCGTACCGCATAGTTGGTCGGTGACTATTCCGTGAAAGGAGGAAGGAGATGACCACCGTTATCTCTTGCATTGAGAGGCTTCGAGTCGAGTTGGACAGACACCGAAAGCGTGACTTGAAGGAGTATCCAACAAGAGTGATATTCATAGACCCGATGTTGGAAGCCCTTGGCTGGGATGTGAGAGACCCGGACGAAGCCGAACTTGAGTATGCGACTATTGACGGGAGGTCTGTTGACTACGCACTCAAGCTCAACAGAAAGCCCGTCCTCTTCATAGAGGCCAAGCCGCTACGTGACCCCCTGGGAGACATCAAGTCGATAACGCAGGTAGTCAGCTACGCTGCAAACGCTGGCGTTGACTGGTGCATTCTCACTAATGGTGCAACGTACAAGGTCTATCGCACTACAGAGAAGGCCGAGGCTCCTGATAAGCTGTTGTTTGAAGTATCTATCGACCCAAAGGAAACCGCGGGCATGTCCATCCAGCAAGTCGCAGCCCTTTTTGGACGTTTCTCAAGCGATGCCATGGCGGAGAGAGTTCTTGATGGGATTGGGGAGCAAATCTTCACAACGGCAAAGGTACGAAAAGCTCTGGACAAGCTCTTCATGGCCCCCCCAAATACGCTAGTCAGGCTCATACGCTCGACAATTGGAGATGATACCGTCAAACCGCAGCAAGTGAGAGATGCCCTCCAGAGGCTCTGGGCTCAGCCACCTCAGGTGCCGATTACTCCCCCCCACCCACCTACAGTCAAGCCACCCAAGGTGGGGCGCAAAGAGTACACCGAGGAGCGTCATACGGAGGGCAAGCCTCAGGAAGTCATTGAGCTACTCCGAACCATCGACAAGTGGTGCTTGGAGCTGGAGCCAGGTCGGGTTCAAAGGAGGTATCTTTCCAAGTACGTCAGATACAGCCACGGCAAGAACATCTTCTGTTGTGTTCACGTTCAGAAGAGCGGGCTTCGTGTTTGGCTCAAACTGGACTTCTCAGACCTCGAAAGCCCGCCTGAGTATGCACGTGATGTTTCCAGGATTGGGCATTGGGGCGTTGGAGATGTGGAGCTTGCAATTGACAACCTGGACAAGCTACAAGACGCCAAGGGCTTAATGCGACAATCCTTTGACGAAAACAGGCAGTCGTTCATGCAAGCGGGCACGTAGCCTACGCGCGTGCAGCCACAACATGCGCTGAAGGTACTGGTGAGTGGTTGCCCGGTGCATGCAAAGTCCAGTTCTGACGAGACACGTGTACCCTGCGGGGAACTGTGCAGGCTACACTCGAAGAGCAAGTCGGGGCGAGAGGATTTGAACCTCCGACCTCACGGACCCGAACCGTGCGCGCTAGCCGGACTGCGCTACGCCCCGTACGAAGACATTATACTCTACCCATCCACGCTTTACAAGGGATGGCAAATCGGCTACAATCAAATGAGACTCGTGCCCCTATAGCTCAGCCCGGATAGAGCAGTGGTTTCCTAAACCATGTGTCGCAGGTTCAAATCCTGCTAGGGGTACTGAACTCAACCAAAAGAGCCCGACCAAGGTCGGGCTCAACTGATTCGCAGTCACTGCAATCTCGCCCCCGAGAACCGAAACCACTCGGGCCAACCCGGGTGCCTGCACCAACCGGGAGCGAGGGTCTGGATTACTCCTCTTTCTCTTCTTCCTTCTTCTCGTTCTCCTCGGCGCTCTTCTCCTCCGTGCCCGAACCCTCCGAGGCGCTGCGGAACTCCCTGATGCCCTTGCCCAGAGCTCCACCGATCTCAGGCAACTTGCCTACGCCAAAGATGATGATGATGATCACCAATAGGATCAGCAACTCGGGCAACCCTATCGAACCCAAACCAGGCATACTTCCTCCTTGTTCTACCCGCTATCACCCCCATTATAGCACAAAGGAACACACAAGACAAGAGCGAATCATGGAGGGGGCACAAAAACGCCTTCCGAGGCTGCCGCTGGATTTGCCATACAGCGGACGGCGGGATTCCAAATCCCCCCACAGCATAGGGGTACTGGTGCTTTCAGCTCCCTCAATCATGAAGGAGGTGGAAGAAACCCCTCTGAAGACTCGACGTATCTCAAACCCCGTCCCACGTCAGATGGTTGGAGTCCCGGAGGGACTTGTTGACCCTGGCGCGGGGATTCATTCCGGCGCGGTTCTTCGCCCAATCCCAGAGGGAAGCGAACCCCGCACCCGCACGGCATGCCGTGTGGCTACGCCAATCTAACCGCTCGGTCACTCCTCCATCCAGTTTCTCAGAGCCTCGATGACGCGGAAGGGGTCGCTGGAGACAACGCTCGAGGCGTAAAGCTCCATAGCAGCCATGTCCACCGTCCTGTTCATCGGATCACCCCGATCCAGGACCCGCGCGACAACGGGAAACCCACTCCAATCTTCCTCAACGGGGCCAATCGGCGGCATACAAATGGCAACATTGAAGCTGCTCACGCTCATGCCCCGCACGTAGCAGTCAAGCACGCGGTAGATCGCGCTCTTGAGGCCGTCATCCACTGCCTCAGCGACCAGCAATGCTTCCTTCTCCTTGACCGGCGCAAGATATGCCATGATCCGCGTGCCATCCATCTCCAGGGCGAGGCCGACGCTGGCGTGCACTCGATACAGGTCATCGAAGTAGCTCCTGCCCGTGGCTTCTCTGTATCCCAAAGCCGCCCTCCTCAAGTGCTCCACCTTGGCGTAATGCATGTCACGCCCCAGGATCACCTGAGCGTGGCCATGCACAATGGACGCGCCGGCTCTCCACAGACAGTTCCACAAGAAGAATGGGTACTTCGCCTCTTCATCAAGCTCGTGGGCCCGCCGCGCCCACGCAAGGCCGGTCTCGATGTAGTCTGCTATACGGTCCCGAGTGAAGTTCAGGGGATCATGTTCATCGAACACGACCACTCCGCTCCAAGCGTCAAACTTGGCGACATTGCTGGCGGTGATCGAATGCCTGCCCGTTATCCTGCCAAAGATGTCCTCCGGAGTTCCCTCCAAAGGCCGGCAGAACGGGCCACCAAGGCTTTCGGCGATCAGTTCCTCCAACTCCTCTGGCTTCTCAGTGACCACGGGACGTTTGGAACGAAGTTCATTGAAGAACGCGCCCTCCATGGTAATCAGATTCGTGATCCGCACGATCCGCTGCTCGGACACCGCTTCTATGGACCCGAAGTAGCCCTCGATCCAGTCGTGCATCGCCGCCGGAGGATTCAGCCTCCCTGTCGAGGTACTGATCTGAAAGATCCCTTCGAACAGTTCCCTCTCCGCCGTCGGCAGGGCCGCCACCAGTTCATCGAGATCAGTGATGTGTCGCGGTTCTCCCATGATGTCGGTTGCTCTCACCTCTCCTTCGGCCCACAACGTCGTGGCCATTCAATCCCAAGCCATAAGGGGTTCCGCTTCCACCCGCAACCGTCGTCGACCACGCTTGCGCGTGGCGCACTCACCCTCTTTGGCATCGGCAATGTAGCATAGCCATAGCCAAAAGGCAAGGGTGGGCAGCATCCCGCCCCTTCACGGGCCCCGAACCTGGCTATGTCAAGAGGATGCTGTTCGTGCAGCCAGAGAGTAGGTGAGGCCCGTCAGAGGCGAGGTAGCATAATGGCGCGTCGCCCTGGTCAACCGGCATTTTGTGCCACCAAGGAGGTTGTGGTATAATGCGCGGCTGGAGGGACGTTGTGACAGTGAGATTGGTCTATCACGGACACTCCTGCTTCTGCGTGGAAGGCGCAGCGAAGATCATCTCGGTCGACCCTTTCCTCACTGACAACCCGCAGGCCGACGTTCGCCCCGAGGACATCAGAGAAGCCGATTACATCCTCATCTCACACGGTCGTGGCGATCACCTGGGAGACGCCATAGCCGTAGGGCAACGCACCAAAGCCACCATCATCTCCAATCACGAGATCGCGACCTACTGTCAGGGAAAAGGGGTAGAGGCTCACGGCCTGAATATTGGAGGCGGCTACCAGTTGCCTTTCGGTCGCGTGAAGATGACCATCGCCCATCACGGATCCAGCTTCACTGACGGCGCCTACGCGGGCAATCCGGGCGGATTCCTCTTCAATGTCGAGAACAAGAGGATCTACTTCGCCGGCGACACCGCCCTCTTCTACGACATGAAGCTCTTAAGGGAGGAAAAGCCCTTTGACGTGACCCTCCCCTCGTACCCATCGGCGACAACTACACCATGGGACCGGACGACGCTTTGCGGGCGGTTGAGCTCCTGGCACCGCGGCTGGTCGTACCCATACATTACAATACGTTTAAGGTGATTCAGCAAGATCCCCATGCTTTCGCTGATAGAGTCAAAGAGAGCAGGGATGCCAATTGTGTGGTATTGAGCCAGGGGCAGAGCCTGCAGATCTAAAATGAAAGGAGGGCCCAGGTCATCAAGACCCCGACCCCCCTTCTCGAAAGGAGGAGGAAGATTTCTTCCACTCTTATTATACCACCCACTCGCCATTCATTCAGTAATCTTGCTTACATTTCTCGGTCCACGGGCCAGGGTTCTAGCCAGGAGCAGAAGTCTGGGCTATAATCCACAAGCGAGCTTGAGTGAAGGCTAGCACATGCAAAAGATCGCACTGCTCTACCATCCCAAGTTAGGTGAATCACTGCAACTGGCTCGAAACCTGGAGCGCGTTCTGAAATCCAAGGGCGTTGCTACTTGGATGGGTTCCGCCTGGGACGATGTAGAGGCCAAGAAGTACATCTCCAACCTCGATTTGATCGTGACCTTCGGAGGGGACGGAACGATACTGAGAGCAGCCAGAATGGCGGTCCCTCAAGGCACACCCATCTTGAGCGTGAACATGGGACGATTTGGTTTTCTGGCCGAGACCCAGCCGGACGAAGTAGAGGACCTGCTACCCACCATATTATCTGGCGAATACTGGCTCGAAGAACGCATCATGCTCCATGCTGAACTCCATCGGGGCGACGAGCAGCGAGCTTCGTACGAGGCTCTGAACGACGTGGTTGTCGGCCACGTCGTTATGTCAAGAGTAGTGCGGCTCGAGGCTTTCGTGGACGGAGAGCATCTGGCCCATTATGTGGCTGACGGCCTGATCATCGCCACCCCGACCGGCTCTACTGCCTATTCGCTGGCGGCCGGCGGCCCCATCCTGCACCCCCAGCTAACGGATCTCCTGCTCACACCGATCGCCGCTCACCGGGCCCTCGAGCGCTCCATCGTCCTGCCGGCATGGTCGGTCATAGAGATCCGTCTTTCCACCGAATATCCGGCCGTGCTCACTATCGACGGTCAGATCGACACTCAACTCGAGGATGGGGATAGGATATTGGTCACGGTCAGCCCTCACCACTGCAATCTCGTGAGGACGCAGCCCAGGAACTACTTCGGGCGTGGCTTGCTGGAGAGGCTGAAGCAGTAGAGATGTCAACGCCGATGTACTGCGTCAACCATCCTGATCGTGAGACGCTACTACGCTGCGGCAAGTGCGGCCAGCCGATCTGCACTGAGTGCGCCATACGACACCCGGTTGGGCTACGCTGTCCTCAATGTGCCAGACTGAAGAGAGTGCCGACCTACGACGTGCCAGCTCAATACTATCTCCGGGGTTTTCTCGTTGGCCTGGGGGTCTCCCTCGCGTGTGCTGTGGCGGTTGACATCGTCCGCCTGCTCGTCCCTGTTTTCTTCCTCTCGTTTTTCGCGGGACTGATCGCAGGCGGCATTATCGCTGACGCTATCAGCAGAGTGACTGCGCACAAAAGGGGCAGAGGCCTTCAGGTCGTGGCCGCGGTCTGCGTTGTCCTGGGATACCTCGTCGGCAGCTCCCTGGTGATGATCTTCAGGTTTGGGATGGGAGCCTGGCTGCTGATACCCGCTTCGTTCCTCAATCTCTACTACTGGATATACCCTGTCATCGCCGTGGCAACAGCGGTTACGCGTCTTCGATAAGCGTCCACCACCAGCCTAGGAGAGATCTTTGCTCAACTACCTGACCATACGAAGCTTCGCCATTATTGACCAACTGGACATCCACCCCTCGGCGGGCTTCAACGCCTTGACCGGAGAAACGGGCGCTGGCAAGTCGATTATCATCGACGCCGTCAGTACTCTCCTCGGTGGAAGAGCCGACACGAGCTACATTCGTGAGGGCGCAGACCAAGCTGTGATCGAAGGAGTCTTCTCCCCCCCGGAAGAGCTCTACCAGCAACTGATTCTTCCCCTGCTGCGAGAACACGGGCTCGACGAAGAGGGAGAGCACACCCTGATTCTGACGAGAGAGATCAACCGCAAGGGACGAAACCTTGGGCGAGTCAACGGACGGCTAGTCACACTGCGCGTACTGCGTCACATCGGCCAGGCTCTGGTAGACATCCATAACCAAGGCGAGCATCTCTCGCTGCTGCGGGTCAGGCAACACATAGACTTCCTGGACCGCTACGCTGGGCTGCATGCCGCGCGACGGCGAGTCACCGCAAAGGTGCAGGCCTTGGCGGGTGTCCGGGCCGAGCTGAACAGGCTTCTGAAGGACGAGCGTGAATTGGCACGCAGGATCGACTTGCTCCGTTATCAAGTTGAGGAGATCGGCGCCGCCAAGCTACAACCAGGAGAAGAAGCAGATTTGACCCGTGAGCAGATCCTGCTGAGCAATGCGGAAAAGCTGGTCAGCCAGACGGACACCCTCTACCGAACCCTTCAGGACGGCGAGGGCGCGCAGATCTCAGTCTTGGACTTGCTGGGCGAGGCAACTAGTGAGCTGGCCAAACTCGTGGAACTGGACGGCAGCTTGCAACGCCCTCAAAAGGCGATGGAGGAGATTGTCTACCAGCTCCAGGAATTGGCGGGCGAGTTGCGCTCCTACGGTGAGAGCATAGAGTACAGTCCCGGGCGGCTGAGGCAAGTGGAGGAACGCCTCGACGTGATCCACGACCTGAAGCGCAAGTACGGCGATTCAGTAGATGAGATTCTGGCCTTCAGGGAATCGGCGGCAGAGGAGCTAGAGAGTCTGGCACACAGTGAGGAGCGTGTCGAGGCTCTCCAGAGCCAGGAGCAAGGACTACTGGTCCAAGTCGGCGAGCTGGCCGGCCAACTCTCAAAGGAGCGCCAGCAGACCTCAGTTAGGTTGGGCGAGGCCATCGAAGAGCAGTTGAAAGACCTGGGCATGGAAAAGGCCCGCTTCGCTGTCTCCCTCGAGCAGACGCCGTCCGACGAAGGTGTGCAGGTGGACGGCGGACGGTACGCCTTTGACTCCACCGGCATCGACCACGTGGAATTCATGATCTCGCCCAACGTTGGGGAGCCTCTGAAGCCACTATCGAAAATCGCGTCTGGAGGAGAAACAGCTCGCCTGATGCTAGCCTTGAAGACCGTGCTCTCCACCGTGGATGAGGTACCAGTTCTCATCTTCGACGAGATAGACGCGGGTCTGGGAGGCCGCGCCGGAGCGGTCGTGGGCCGGAAGCTGTGGACCCTGGCCCAGGGCCATCAAGTCATGGTTGTCACTCACCTGCCTCAGATCGCTGCCTTCGGCGACGTTCACTATCGGGTCGCGAAAAGAGTGACCGGAGACCGCACCGTGGCCTCGGTGCAAAGACTGTCCTCCGAAGACAGCACACAGGAATTGGCCCAGATGTTGGGGACGATGAGCGAGGCCACGCATCTCAGCGCTGTGGAGATGCGCGAAGAGGTGCAGAAGTGGAAGGATGAACAGAGCGCCTGATCCGCGGTGCTGTATCTGTCCACTCTGCTCCCCAATGATCCGTTGCAACTCGCCCACCGAGGGACGGCCGGCGTCCAAGTCCAAACCGAAGACGACTTCCTGGCCGTGTGCACTCCCATCCCGAGTTGGAACTCCACCGCCTCAACAGGACTGCGCACGACGTGAGGGCACGCCCAACGAACGCCTGCCCTCGACTTTCCAACGATGAAGCCGATGGAGGTCTAGTACGTGACCTTAGGAGGCAGCGCCTTCGCCTGCGCGACCCAGTCAGCGACCATTCCCAGGGTCGGCAGCCGTCGGACAAGTTCCTTCTGCTCATTGACCCTGACCACGGCCTCGTAGAGGTTCTGTGGCACTCTGTTGCGCAGCTCCTTCACCGTGTCTACGCCGGCTTCTTCCAGCAGATCGGAATACTCCTCTCCCACCCCTTTGATCCGCATCAGATCAGCCAGGTTCACCCATTCCAAGATCAAGGCGTGGTAGATCTCAGTCTGCTCCTCCAGCCGCTGCCGCCCTGCTGGCGTCGCACCAGCCTCCAACAGCGCCTCTATGGTCCCGATGCCGTTCTCCCTCAGCTTCTCCGCATATACGGGGCCGATTCCCTCTACAGTTTCCAACTTGGCCATTCTTTTCTCCTTTCCCTGATCGAGCTAGTCAGCTCTTTTTCTGTCCCTCCATGGCTACCGACAAGAGATGAGTCAGCCTCTCGACCATGTCCGTAGGGCTCAAGTAGTCGTACTCCTCGACCAGGTCGTTCACCAGACTCATCATGCCGCGAACCTTCCCCACGCCCTGGGCGATGTACCTGTCAGCGTCCTCGTCTCCTAGATCCTCGCTGGAGAGAGCGTACGCCTCAGCCTGCGCAAGCGCCCAGTTCAGCACAACCTCAGCCGCATCCTCCTCCAAGGCCGAGGTCACACTGTCACTCTCCAGGATCATCTGCGCAGCTCTCTGCCTGCGCGCGTGCAGATCCACCTTTCCGGCCATACCCTTGCACCCCCGCCGTACGCCCACATTCTACCAGACACTCGGAGACAAAGTCAAGGAGTTGAGAGTTCGGTCTAGCAGTGGTATGATATCGAGAGGACAACATGAAACGATAGCGCCCGAGTTGGACAGGAGCAACTAGCCATGATTCCTCTCAAGCTGGAGATGCGCAACTTCATGTGCTACGGCGAAGACGTATCGTCCCTGGATTTCGAGGGCATCCACCTGGCATGCCTGGCGGGCGACAATGGCCATGGCAAGTCAGCGATCATCGATGCCATGACCTGGGCCCTCTGGGGTAAGGCGCGAACTCAGCGGGACGACGACTTGATCCGCATGGGCCAGGCGGACATGGCGGTGGAATTCGAATTCCTCCTGGCCGACAACCACTACCGAGTGGTCCGTCAGCGACGCAAGAACGGGAGCCATGGTCGCACTGCTTTGGAGTTTCAGATCAGTGACAACGGTCGCTTCCGCTCGCTGACCGGCAACACGATGCGGCAGACGCAGGCCAGAATCACCGAGACCCTGCGCATGGACTACGAGACCTTCATAAACTCCGCCTTTCTCCTTCAGGGTCGCGCCGATGAATTCACCACCAAGACCCCAGCGGAGCGCAAGCGCATACTGGGCGAGATACTGGATCTGTCCCTCTACGATCAGTTGGAGGAAAAGGCCAAGGTACGAGCCAGGGACAGAGACATTCAGTCGCGTGAGATAGCAGCCGCCCTCAACGAGATAGAGAAGGAACTGCATCACAAACCGGAATATGAGTCGGAGTTGCAGCAGGCCGAGAGAGCCGTCTCACGCTTGAGCGGAAGACTGCATGCGGAGGAGAAGAAGCTCCGTGAGCTACGCGAGGAGAGGAAGGAACTCGATCTGAAACGGGAGCAACTCCATGAACTCCTGGCCGAGCTCGACAGGCAAGAAAGAGAACTGAGCGACACAGAGCAGCAGATCCATGATACAGAGAAGCAGATCGCAGTTTACGAGGATGTGTTGGCTGGCGCTGTCAGCATTGAAGAGGGCCATGCGGCTCTGCTCGCCGCGCGACAAACCGATGAGGAGCTGTCTCGGAAATTGTCGGAATACGCGAGACTCAGCCAGGATCGGGCCGAGGTGGAACGGCGCATAGCTGAGGCCAGGAACCAGCTGTCGCTCGAAAGAGAACTCTCCGCCAGCAAAGCACGCGACTTGGAGATCAAGAGCCAGCAAGAGCAAGACCTGGAGAACAAGCTGGAAGAGGTGCTCGTCAGACTACTGGAGTTGGCCCAGGCACAAGAGCAAAGAGAAGAGATGCTGCGAGAGGAGCAAGATCTCCTGGACCAGATCGCCAGATTGAGGACACTCAATGAGCAATTGAAGACCGAGATGGGTGTCCTCAGAGAGAAACTGGATCTCTTGGAAGAAGCCGAGGTCACCTGTCCCCTGTGTGGCTCCGAACTGGCAGAGGAAGAGAGGGATCACATCAAAGAGAGCTACGAGTCGGAGGGGAAAGAGAAGGGAGGCCTTCACCGAGAGAACGCCGCTACCATTGTACGCTTGAAGGAATCCCTTAAGGAGGCACGTAAAGCCAAGGTAGCCAATGAGAGGCAGTTGGCGGCGTTGCCCTCAGTCCAAGCGGAGCAGGCTACTCTGTCCACAGCCCTCGACGAAGCGCGGACAGCGAAACGAGAGCTTGAGGACGCGAAGGCCAAGCTCAGCGCGCTTGATGGCCGTCTCCAGAAAGGCGATTTCTCCCACGAAGAGAAAGCTCGCCTGGGCCAACTGGATGATAGGCTGGAGAGCTTAGGGTATGATCCGCAGGCACACGAGCACGTACGGCGCGAACTGGCGGACAGAGCCGCCTTCGAGCAAGCCAAGACCGAACTGGAGGCGGCACGTCAGGGCGTGAAGGCCCAGCACGAGAGGCTGGAGGAGCGCAACAAGCATCGCGAACGCCTCCAAGAGGCGCTGGCGCGGCGCTTGGACAAGAAGGAAACCCTTGCCCAACGCATTGGGGATCTGGAGACCAACACGAAGGGTCTGGATGATCAAAGCCGACTGGTGGACGAACTACAAGTGAGGGAGTCCCACGCCCGGGTTCGACTGGGCGCTGCCGAGCAGAAGCTGGCCTACTGCCAGCAACTGGAAACGAATCAAGAGCAGAAGATCCTTGAGCAGCAGGGCGTACTGGAAGAGAAGGCCATCTATGACGAGCTGCGCCTGGCCTTCGGGAAGAAGGGTATCCAGGCCATGATCATCGAGGGGATCATACCTGAGATCGAGGAAGAGGCCAACCGGCTCCTGAGTCGCATGACCGATGGCCGAATGCACGTCCGCTTCAAGAGCCAGCGAGAAACCCTCAAGGGCAAGCCGATAGAGACCTTGGACATCGAGGTGGCGGATGAACTCGGTCCCAGGGACTACGCCCTCTTCTCAGGTGGCGAGGCCTTTCGCATCAACTTCGCGATCCGCATCGCGCTGTCCAAACTCCTGGCTCGACGAGCTGGGGCCAGACTACAGACTCTGATCATAGACGAAGGCTTTGGCACTCAGG
This sequence comes from Chloroflexota bacterium, assembly GCA_030613785.1. Classification (GTDB taxonomy): domain Bacteria; phylum Chloroflexota; class Anaerolineae; order UBA7937; family B3-Chlor; genus JAUWLF01. The sequence goes on from JAUWLF010000001.1 coordinate 51,217, forward strand.
ACTCCCAGGGCAAGGAGCGCCTGGTGGAGGCCATCAACTCCGTGTCGGAGGACTTCGCGCGCATCCTGGTCATCACCCACATCGAAGAGCTGAAGGACTCGTTCCCGGTGCGCATTGACGTCTTCAAGACGCCAAGAGGATCCCAGATCGCCGTCAGGTGAAGGCGTCTCCCCAATCCCGCCTGGCCGCGCCCCATGAATCTCCGCGTCATCTATCTGCCAACGGAAGCCGCTGTGGTCGTGCACCAACAAACACCAGGCCATCCTGGACGACCACTGCCGCGAGGTTCCACCCTCTCTCTTCCCACGCTCGCGCTCTCTTCTCACCTTCCCTGATGCAGATAGTTGCACTGTGGAACCAAGGCACACTCCTCGCACCGTGGTCGCCGCGCATCACACACCTTCCGTCCGTGAGCCACCGTGTTAACGTGGAAATCGTAGATAGCGTCGTCCGGCAACATCTCCCCCAGAAGCTGATGGGCTTTCTCGGCTGATGTGCCGGGTTCGATCAGACCCAGACGTCGACCTACGCGGTGAACGTGAGTATCCACCGGCAAAACCGGCAGACCCAGGGAGAAGAGCAGGACGCACGCGGCCGTCTTGGGTCCCACGCCCACCAGCGATTCCAGCCACGCCTTGGCGTCGCTCAATTCCATCTTCTTGAGGAACTCGAGATCGAGCTCACCCCGTTCATCCATTATGGCCTGGAGTGCGCCCTTGATGCGAGGGGCCTTGATTTGCGCCAGGCCGCCAGGCCTTATGGCATCGACTATCGCATCCAGGTCGCCATCCAGGAGCTGCTCCCACGAGGGAAACCTCTCACGCAGACGGGCGAAGGCTCTATTGCTGTTCACATCCGAGGTATTCTGAGAGAGGATAGTGCGCAGAAGTTCGCTGACAGGATCTCGATGAGCCCTCCATCGGTGATGGCCGTATTCCTCGAGGAGGAGAGAGTGCACGGCCTTGGCTTTCTCTCGCGCCTTCATCCCTTGCCCTTTCGCCGGTAACCAACAACAAAGAGGCGGGATTTCTCTTCCCCCGCCTCTCACCATATTACTGAATATCGGAGTGTCAGGCAAGTACAGCAAGCTTCCGAGCCATCACCAAGGTTCGGGTCTATCTCCGACCCCGAGCCAGCTTGGGATCCAGAATATCCCGGAAGGCATCGCCGATCAGGTTCCAACCCAACACAAACAACAAGATGAACGCCCCTGGGTACACCAGAATGTACCAGTACTTGGCCAGACTCGGCATCCAGTTCCTGGCAAAACTGATCAACTGCCCCCAATCCGCATACCCCGGCTCTGCCCCCAAACCCAGGAAACTGAGCGCTGCAAACATCAATACATAAGAGCCGATGTCCATCGAGGCCACCACCAACGTCGGGAAAATGGAGTTGGGTATCACGTGCCTGGTCATGATCCGGAAGTGACTCGCCCCCAGCGTCCTCGCCGCCATGACAAAGTCCCTCTCCTTCACCGACAAGATGTCCCCCCTCAGCAGCCTGGCATACGTGGTCCACCCAAAGGCGATCAAGGCGATCATCCCCGTCGTCAGTCTGTCAAACCGTGGACTCGTGCCCAATACCGCTGCCAGAGTCATAGCTGCCAGCAGAAAGGGAAAGCCCATGAAGATCTCCACCACCCTCATCAACGTCTCGTCGACCCAACCACCGAAATACCCCGAACCAGTCCCTACTACGAGACCAATGAAAATCGTCGCTACCGTGATCAGCACTCCCACCCTGAAGGCCGTACGGGTCCCCCAAATCACGCCGTAGTAGATGTCATACTGGCCTTCCGTCGTCCCGAAGGGGTGCTCTGGACTCGGCGGCTTCGGCTCCGCCAGATACCCGTCCCGCGGTATCCGATACGGCTCATCCGGCCTCTCCGGCGGCGCTAGCACCGGCGCCAGTATAGCGATCAGCACAAACACCGCCACCAGTATGATCCCCGTCAACGACACCGGGTTCTTGAGCATCCGCTGCACCACCTTGGGAGGGTGCCGTAGGTTGTGGGCCAGGTTTCGCACCTTCTGCCCGACTCCTCCCGCCAGCTCCTCCTCGAAAGCCTGGTCCGCCTCATCAAAGGTCGTCACGGCTACTGCCCCTTTCTCTCCTATTCCAGCCTCACCCTGGGGTCGAGATAGGCATACATCACGTCTACCACCAGGTTACCGCACACCACCAGTACGCCGTAGAACAGCGAGAACCCCAGCACCGAGATCACATCCAGGTTTGCCGCCGAGTGCGCGATCCACCATCCCAACCCACGATAGTTGAACACCGTCTCCGTGATCACCACCCCGCTCATCAGCCCGATTATCACTATGCCGCTCACCGTCGCCACTGGGATCAGTGCGTTGGGCTTGGCATGCTTGTCTATCACCGCGCCCTCCCTCAAACCCTTGGCCCTGGCAGTCGTCACGTAGTCCGCCCTCAACACCTCCAGCATGGAGGACCTGGTCACTCTCAAGATCAAGGCCCAGCTCACATACGACAGGGTGATCACAGGCAGCACCAGATGTCGTGCCGCGTCCCAGAAGATGTCCAGCCTTAGATTAAGAAGCGAGTCCAGCGTGTTCATCCCCGTGTAGCGCGTGAATTCCGCCGACAGCACCGCCTGGTTCGCCCACTCCGACAGTCGTCCTGCCGGGAACCAGTCCAGCTTGGCATAGAATATCATCAGCACCAGCAGGCCAAACACAAAGGTCGGAAATGACCAACCAATAATGGCAAACACCCGCAGAAACTGGTCGATGGGCTTGTTGTGATGCAACGCCGACTTCACTCCCAACCAAATCCCAATCCAGATCAACGGCACGGCGGCCCAGATGGCCAACTCAAATGACGCGGGGATGTACCGCTTGATGGTGTCCAGCACGGGCGCCTTCCCCGTCTTGGAAAACCCCAGGTCTCCATGCACTACCCCGTTCAACCAGCGAAAGTACTGCACATACATCGGGTCGTCCAGACCATACTTCTCTATGATCTCATCCAGCTCTCCTGCCCCCTTCGGTATGGCCTGCACGTACAGACTGGCTCGCTGCCCTGGATCCAGGAACGACATCATGCCGAAGATCAATAGCGTCACCCCGAAAATGATGATCGGCAAGACCATCAGCCTGCGTATGATGTATGCCAGCATATCCCCTCAACTCCCTCCCTGACTCCGGCCTCGACTGGAACGCGCCTCATGCCCGGTCCACGTGAGTACACCGGAGTTCAACCAGGACACAGGATCGTCGCTCAAGCGGAGACCGAGGAACCACAACGACTCACCCACAGTGTCCGTCACCTCTCACGCCGGAGGGCAACACCGCCTCCAGCCCTACCTCACTCCCGTGCGCACAGCATTGCGGCACCCGCCTCGGAGCGGGAAGCTTGGGGCACCGCTCTGCCAGTGCTCACAGAATGAAAATGTGGGCAAGGATCGGGTGGCCCGACCCTTGCCCTGATGCTCACTCAGCAGCCGTCCTCTAGTAGCCCTTCGAGAACCGATAGGCCCACATAGCTGACGGATAGGCCGGGTTGTAGTAGTAACCCTGCACCCAATCCTGCTCGTAGTGGCGGCCCGCGGGCTGCACCATGAAGATGTCGATAGCATCCTCCATCGCCATCGCTTGCACACCCTGGTAGCAGGCCTCAGCCTCCGCTAGAGGTATCGCCAGGCACGCCGCGATCGCCTCATCGTACCGATCATACACCTCCTGCGGGAAGTACTGCCACGCCGAGAAGGTGCCGTAACTGGCCATGTAGGGGACCACCCAGTTGTGCGGGTGGTGGTAGTCCTCGTGCCAGCCGATGATGAACAGCGGCAGCCGCCCACCAACCATGATGTCCAGATAGGTCGGCCAAGGCACGTCTAGCACTGAGATGTTGAAGAGGGGATTGACGCTCTCGACGCCGGCCTCGATGATCTCGGCCGCGGTTCTCCTCTGGTCATTGCCACTGTTGTAGCTGATGATGAAGAAGAACCCGGTGTCCCACACCTCACCGTCCATCGCGAGCTTGAACTCCTCCTCGCACTTGGCCAGGTCATATGGATACATCCCGACCAGACTCGGATCGTACCCCAGCATGCCTTCGATGATGGGGCCACTACGCCGGAGACCCTCGCCCAGGTACGCTTCCTCGATGAAGGTGTCGATGTCGAAGCAGTAGTTGAAGGCCTTCCGGTTGTGCTCGTCGGCGAAGAAGTCGGGCGGAATCCCGCTGCCGTCCAGCTCACCGCTGCCGATGTAGTCGTTGCCGCCCTCTATCTGCACCCCTTGGTTAAAGAAGACGTCGGCCGTACCCACAGTCCCCAAGTTGACGAAGGAGCGGGCGATGCCACCCTCATTGAGGACGGTCATCTTGCTGGGGTCCGACATGTCGAAGGCGTCCCACTGGTCATATACCAGCTCATCAGCCTGGGTCGAATACTGGCGCGGTACGAACACGATGTCCGCGTCACCAGCCTCGAACATGGCGTACCTGGTGCCCCACTCGTCCATGTACTTCCACACGGCGCGCTCGATAACGGCAGGGCCGGAAGGTCCGCCCTCCCACAGCGGCTCGGTCAGCCAGTAGTCGTCGTTGCGCACCAGGACCAGTTCCTCAGCCGGCGTCCAGTGGTCGAACATGTAGGGGCCGGTGCCGTTCATGACGTTGTACAGCACGCTCTCCACGTCCTCGGGGTCGTTGTAGTCCCGCCAGGTGGCGCAGTCGCCATCCCAGCCGCCCAACTCTGCCACCCACGACATGTCCATGGCCACACCCCAGCCGCTGGCCAGGATGTCCATCATGGGGGCGAAGGCCACCGGCAGATGGAAGGTGATCGTCATGGCATCGTTGTCGAAGGTGACTGAGCTCTTCACGAACTCACAGGCCGCCTCGTCACCCATCTCCTCGGCGATATCCTCCATGGCCTGGTAGCCGGTCAAGGGCTCCAAGACCACCCATGACGGACCACCAGCGCGGTCCTGGATCATCGTCCGCCAGTAGGAATACGCAATATCCTCGGGCGTCAGATCCCCGCCCTCATGGAACTTGATCCCCTCGCGGACTTTGAAGTTCCAGGTCGTCCCGTCGTCTGAGATCTCTGGCATCTCTTCAGCCAGCAGCGGGACGTACACGTCGTAGTTCTCCCGCTCCCACCACACCAACGTCTCGTAGACGTTGTAGACGACCGCGTAGCTCGCCGTGTCATACTCGTAGCTGGGGTCCAGCGAGTCCGGCTCGCCGATGGTGGCAATGATCATCGCGTCAGGGTTCTTGATCTCCCTGGCCGTCGGCTCCGGAGGTACTGGCGTCGCCTCAGGCGGTGTGGTCGGCGCCGGCGTCTCGCCCGGAGCTGGTGTGTCCGCCGGTGGCGGTGCTGGCGCGGGCGTGCCGCACCCGCCGGCGATCAGGGCCACCACCATCACAAGACTGGCGATGAGAAACCATCGCTTGTTCCTAATCATCATTTTCCTCCCTCAGAATTGTTAGTGTGTCCAAACGTCGAGCACCTGGCTACGGTATCAAAGCCTCCTGTCACCCCCTTTCTATCGCAATCTATCAACGCAGAAACACCTTCGTTTCGCCACATTATACCATGCAGTCTGCATGATGTCAAATCGCGTTTTTTGCCTCCACGCTTCCGTGCAGTCCCGGCTCCTGCAATGGAAGAGGCTAGCCCCGTCTAGAAACGACAGGACGGCTGCACACAAGTCCATTGCCCCTATACCGTATACATGCGAGCACCAAGAAAGGTTCACTTGCGCCTTTGAAAACCGAAGCCCACGCAGCCCATCCCAACATCTAGGAGCCGTGCGGTGGCTATGTGCATCTGCTCTACCCTTGCGCACATATCTCTACCAGGGCTCAAGAAAGCTCGCCGTGGCTTCAAGCAAGGACCACAGGCGGACTATCACAGAACCACAAGAGCAGGCCCGTAGATGGCCATGGTCAGGAAGGCATCGATCAGGACGAACACCAAACAGGCAGTGAACAGACTACGTGATCCTCTCGCCAGCAGCGTGTAAGCCACACCCAGAGCCGCCAGCCCAGCAATGCCCACGGGCACCAGCACCTGCAAAGGCAGGTAGAGGTCCGCCGGTAGAAAAGGGACCGACACAGAGAAGGGGACGTAGCCCAGCAGAGTCGGAGTGAAGTACAGTTTGCTGGCCTGGTAGATCACGACAGCGATGGCCAACGCCAGGTAGCCGCTCGCTCTTCGTGCGCTCTCCTCCCCCAGCAGGCGACTAGCAATAAATGTCCAGATCAACGGCGGGATAACCCACAGCACAACGAAAGGGATCATCGGTACTCCTGTCATTGCGCTGAAGGTAATGTTCAGCGCAGCAAAGAGCAGATCATCAACAGTCAAGCCGTCAATGCGGTCTCTGACCACAGCAGATGTGGAGGCATAATAGACCTCACTGGGGCCGGGCTGCAGTCCATCGACCCAGCTCAGATGAAGCTGCCCACTCGTATCAGCGGCGATATTGGGCAGTCTGGACCAGTGAGAGGTGTTGCAGGCCAGTTGGTAGCCCGAAGGCTGCCCGCCAGCGAAGACAACGTTGACTATCTGGCTCTCCCTGCTTGTCCCGTGCATCACGATCGCGCTGCACGTGACGATGGCCTCCTCCGTGGACATTAGCGCCGAAGGATCCGCAATGCGCTCACTCGCCAACTCCGCGTCACCAGCGAGGGGAACCAGATTACCATAGCCATGGGGCGAATCGTACTCAACATAGGTGGGCTTCTCGTCCATGGGCAAGGAGAAGGGCCTGGCATCGACGGCCGAGGGAGAATCGAGCACGAAGCTGCCGTACCATCCTTCCTTTGCCCCTGACGCAAGTCTTGAGGCTCGGTATTCCTGCGTCCAGACCACATATCCGTATCTGCTGTCCAGGGCCAGTACGGGGCCATCTCGGTCGAAACGGGGACCTGCTGGCAAGTCCAGCAACTTGATTCCAGTCATTGTCCCCACCGAGCTATCGCTGAACGGTGCGTAGTGGAGCTCCACACTTTCGTCATCGGCACCGGGCCTCTCCCACAGAAGGTGAATCCCATCGCGCCCATCGGTTCTCGCCACCGGTGCTGAGACTCCACTGGCGATGAGTCTGGGAGCTTCAGCCGTAGGCAGCCCAGAGGACAGAGCCAAGTGGAACATGTCTCGCTCTCGACCCACGCCCTCAGTCCAAAAGAGATGCATCACCCCAGCAGAGTTGAATGTGACATCATACTCGTGACAGGGGCTACTCCCCGAGGATACGAGGGTCAGATCTCTGTCAGGCCAGCCGTCGCTGGTCAACCTCAAGTGAAATAAACTTGGAGGCTCTCCTCTCTCTTCCAGCCCCACGAGAAAAACTTGCAGGAACTGTTCACCGTCGAGGAGCAGGCGCACTCTTCTAGGCTCATACAGCTCGATTCCCAAATCGTGTTCCTCTTCCACGACTCCCCGTTCATCCAGACGCAGATACCGAAGGTCGTAGTCGTTAGCGCTGTGGCGCAGCGTCCACAACAAGTGCACTCGCCCCCGGTCATCCACCACCAGTGGCGCTCCGCTATCCAGGCCATAGAACTCGCTCCCCACGTGCAACCCGCGGCTCCAATCGGGCGCCGCCTTCAAGCCAAGGTCCCCCACAAGATCGGGAGGGCCGATCAAAGCACAGGCGAACAGCGGACCGAACCCCAGACACGCTAACACGATCCAAGGTATCCATCCCCTGATCCTCGATCGCAAGTGGCCACTGGCACTGCTACTTGTGTTCCCGCCTGCCATCATCCCCCCTGGTTATGCGCATCCCCGCTACTCGACTGTCAACCTTCGCGTCCGACGCACAGAGACACGTGATCTCACGAACGCAGGCATCCTGCGCACGAACTCCCGCCACATCAGCGGGCGCAGCGCCCTCCAGGCCCCTTCGGCTTCCTGCTCCTCCGCAACTCCAGCACCGCTGAGAGTGAATCGATCCCGTACGTAGAGAGCGGCGATCTGTTCCACCTGCTCGGCCCCATGTGGAACCTGCGCGGCCAGCACTGTCGCATACTCGTACGGGGTCTGAGACGCTTCTCCTCTCACCCCCAGGACCCGCCCGTGGATACACATCCGCCTGTAGATGCTGCGCACCACAGAACCACTGTCAATTCCTCTCCGCTTCAGGGCCCAAGAAGCGGCCGCCACCACCGCCACGGTCAGTAGTAGGCCCGCCAACACCGCGAAGGCGCGCGAGGATTCCCTCCGGCTTGACGCTATCACCGCTGGATCGCCAACATCCTCCAGATCATCCTTGAGTCGATCCAAGTCGCGCTCCAGGCGCGAGTCCACATCCCCGCCAGGCCTGTCTATCCCCGCCTCATCACTAGCATCAGGCCTCGAGATCGGCTCTTCACTTGCCGTAGGCTCGAACTCGACCCACCCATAACGAGGGAAGTAGACCTCGACCCACGCATGGGTGTCCCGCTCCCGGACTGTGTAGCCTCCAGTTTCCTCGTCCAACTCGCCGCCCACATACCCCACGGCCAGCCGGGACGGGATGCCAAGTGACCGGGCCATGACTACCATGGCCGAGGCGTAGTAGTTGCAGTAACCCGCCCGACTGTCGAACAGGAGATAGTCGATCGCATCCCGGTCTGCGGGCGGACGGTCGATATGCTCATCGTAGTCTATCGTGCGTCGTAGATACTCCTGAAGAGCAACCGCCTTGCCGTACGCGTTGTCATAGGGAGCGGCGATCTCCTCCGCCAGCTCCACAACCCTCTCCGGCAGCCTGTCTGGAAGCTGCAAATACCGACTGGCGCCCCAAGCTGGATAGGTATCCTCCGCTTCTCTGAGGCTTCTCACGTCCGACATCGAGGCCGAAGAGACGACGGTGTACGGCCGGTCACGATTGAGAGGAATGCGGCTCTTGATCAAGGAGACCGTCGCCGGTGCGGAGAGCGGGTCCCGGCCATCCTCCGCCCCGACGTCCGTGAAGCTGTATTGAATCTCCAGAGGCACGTCAACGCTCGCTGGCTGACCGATCCCGAATACCTGTCCCACCCCCGACCAGTTGGGCACGACGGTCTGCACAACGGCGTAGCGCAGCTCATACTCCCCATCACGTGGAAGATGCTTGTCCGCAGCTATCGTGGCATTGAGATCATCGGTGTTCTGCCAACCGGTCCCATCATACAGATCGTACACCGCACCCCGCCAGTACCTGCCCCCTTCGGTCTCCACCCACATCACTATCTCATCCCCCAGCTCAACCGGCCCACCCAGCGCCAACTGCTGGCCAAAGGGGATGTTCTCGTAGTCCTGTCTGTAACCCTGGATCCCAGGGAACAGGCGGTTCCATTCATCTCCCGCTGCCCTCCACGGTCCCCCAATGCGCGTCCATGCGTCGGACAAGAACGAACTCGACGACAGCAGCGGCACTATCCAGACTGCGATCAGAACGACGGCAACGAGCAAGCCGCCATCCCGCAGGAAATGGAGGCCGATGTCTTGGTCATAGCGTGCGTTGTCGTTCTCCCATGACACTTCTTGAATGAACACGTGCAGGCGAACAGCGAGTAGCAAGGCGCAGAAGAGATACAGAACGAAGAAAGGAACCACCTTGGGAGGGCTGCCGTAGACCACCAGCAGCATCGCGCCTCCCGTAAGGCCCAGAGCTTGCCAGACCTTGTGAGCACCGAACACCATCCAGGCAGAGGCATATCCCAGCCACCATCCAACAGTAGTCATCAACAGCACGAACATCACCGGATCGGTACTCGCCTGCCCCGATACCACTATCCGTAGCCAGACATCGAACTGGTGAGCCAGAAGGCTCAGGCCATCCGCCCAGCCCAGACCAGGGGCAACGAATCTGGTCATCGCACCCAGCACCAAGAAACCACCAGCCAGAGCGCTGACCAGGTGGCTCAACAGACGGGGCCACCGTGCCCTGGTCAGGAGGAAGCCCACGGCTAGCCCTCCCAGGCCGTTCCACTCTACGACGTAGAGTCCCTCGACCCAGCCAGCCAGTTCCATGGCCCAGGCGATGCTCAGAAGCATCAACACGAGCAAGAGAAGCGAAAGCTTACCTTCTCTGGCCTGCAACCTACTCACTTTCCTCCAACATCTTGACCGGTGATCAGTAGCCCCCGGGATTCCTCGGCCGGGCCGAGTATCGTACACGCCCGGCTGACTTGGTCACCATCAGCGCCACCGCAGCCGCGGATCCAGCACGTCACGCAAACCGTCCCCGATCAGATTCCACCCTACTGAGAACAGCACGATGGCTGCTATGGGCGGCAGATACGTATACCAGTACTGGAAGGCGTTGGAAGGCGTGCCGATGATCCAATTGCGGCCGACGTACAGTAGCCAGCCCCAATCAGCCAGGCCTCGACGACCGGCGAGACCAAGGAATGTGAACACAGCTACCAGGACAACCATCGCTCCGATATCTGAGGCAACTAGCACGAAAAGACCCTGTGGCACATTCGGCAGCACGTGCCGAAAGATGACATGAGGGGCCCGTGCCCCAATGGATACTGCTGCCTCCACGTATTGCTTTGCCCGCTCAGCGAGGACGTTTCCGCGCACGAGCCGGGCATACTGCATCCAGCCAAAAAGGATCAACGATAGGATGATGATCGAGTCGACTCCGCTTTCTCCCCCCGCCCTCCCCAGACGAGTAGGCCCGAAGAAGGTCAGCATCAGCAAGGTCGCGGGCACGATGGGGAACGCCAGGAAAGCATCCGTGATTCGCATCATCAGAGCATCCGGGAATCCGCCATAGTACCCCGAGACCAGCCCCACGATCACCCCGATGAGAGCCCTGCCCACTGTGACCGACAGGCCAATCCGAAAGGCAAGGTGAGTGCCCCACACGATTCCATAGAACACATCGAAGCTGCGTTCCGTCGTCCCCAAGGGGTAGCCAGGGCGAGGTGGCCGGGGCTGCAGTCCGTACCCATCCTCGGGTATGGTGTAGGCATCCTCTCCCTCAGGAGGCGCGATCACTGGAGCGGCGAGGGAGACAACCACGAAGGCCACCACGATCAGAATCCCCGCCACCAGCCCCGGACGCAGGAATCGTTGAATCCTCCGGCGACGAGGGCGCCGGAAAGCGGGAAGAGGTATCGGCTTGAAGGCATCCACTCCGGCCGGCACGACTTCGGCTTGGGCCCGTGCCGGTCTAACTGTCCCAACGGTCGCGTCTCGACCCACGAGAGCGCGTTCTAGCTCCACCCTCTCAGAGAGCGTCTCATACCCATACTTGCTGGCAATGCCGACCTGAAACTCTGCGACGGCCTCCAGCACACGCCAGATATTGACCATGTACGGTGCATGTTCCCTCGCGCGAGACGCCCGATCGACTCCCAGATTGACCCGGTTGAGCGTGGATTCACACAGACCAAGATCCTCTGCGTCCAGATGGACCCTCAAGAGTCGCAGGGTCGAGGAGCATTCCTTCCCCAACTGCAAACAGCGCTCGTAGAGCACCCCAGAAGAGGCGGCGGTGGACCTGTCGGCCACCGAGAGCAACTTCTGACCCATGAGCCGGAGGGAATGGTAATACAGATCCAGATGCGCAAGGGATCTGCTGACGGCTTCGCGCTGACTATCGTCTGATCTATCCACCCCTTAGCAAGACCACCTCTCTAGTACAGTCTGACTCTCGGATCCGCGGCAGCGTACAGAAGGTCGGCGATCAGGCTCGCGATTACGACGACAATGCACGTGAAGATGGCAAAGCCCACCGCTACCGGGACGTCGGTGAACATCATGGCCTCGGCCGCCGCCCGTCCGATCCCGTTGATGCTGAAGACAGTCTCGATCACCACTACCCCGCTCAAGAGCATCGAGACCGCAACGGCGCCTGTCGAGATCACAGGTAGTAGCGCATTGCGTCGAACGTGAAGGCCTATCACCCTCCTCTCTGGCACGCCCTTGCTTCTGGCCGTGGTGACGTAGTCCTCTCCCAGGATGTCCAACATTGAGGAGCGCATGATTCGAGTCAAGAGAGCCCACTGAGCGAGCGCCAGGGCGAAGGCGGGCAGCACCAAGTGCTTGACCGCGTCCCAGAATATCCTGAGGTCCAGATTCAGCAAGGCGTCCACCGTGTACATGCCTGTGTACGAGCGAAACTGCTCCGACTGCACAATCGGTCCCGTCCAGATGCTCAGGCGCTCGGGCGGGAACCAGCCCAGCCAGGCATAGAAGACATTCATCAGCATCAGTCCGAGAATGAACGAAGGAAAGGCCCATCCGATGAAAGTCGCCCCCCGAATCAAGTGATCGGGGAAGCGATTGCGATGCCGCGAGGCGAAGCTGCCCAGAGCGAGCGCCAGGACAACAGAGGGCACCGTGGCAAACAGTAGCAACTCCACTGTGGCCGGAGCGCGCTGGAGTAGGCCTTCCAGCACAGGCTGTTGCCAAGAGGGTGAATACCCCCAGCTTCCCGTGACCAGAAGACCTAGCCAGTTGGCGTACTGGACGGGCCAGGGTTTGTCCAAACCGTGCATACGGATAGCCATCTCCACGAGTGCAGCCTGTTCCTCCGGTGTGAGGAACTTGTCGGTCTGCGGCACGTAGACGCTCGCTCGCACCTCGACAGGAAGCTGCCACAGAAGGGAGAAAAGGATGAGGGTGACGAGGAAGATGATGATCGGTAAGGTGAGCAGTCTTCGGAGCACGTATTGTATCACATCGGGAACCTTTCGGTGACGCCACCAGCCTGCCCCACCTCAGGCTGGGCAGGGTGGTGTTCGATCCCTCAATTGAGATACCGTTCTCGTGCCCCGTAGGTTCACACCGTTGTCAGTTCACACGCCAGCACGCAACCCAGTGGTCTGGGGAGGCCTCTTTGAACTCGGGCTCCTGTTCTTCACAGATGTCCATCTTGACAGGGCAGCGGGTGACGAAGTTACAGCCTACAGGCGGGTTTGCGGGGCTGGGGACGTCACCGATAAGGATGATCCTTTTCCTCGTCTCCTCTACGACAGGGTCGGGGATGGGGACAGCAGACAGAAGGGACTGCGTGTATGGCTGCAAAGGGTTCAAGTAGAGTTCGTCTTTGTCGGCGATCTCGAAGATCTTTCCCAGATACATGACCGCTATGCGGTCGCTGATGTGTCGCACGACGCTGAGGTCGTGAGCAATGAAGAGGTAGGTCAGCCCCAGCTCTTCTTGCAGATCCTCCAGCATATTGATGATCTGTGCCTGGATGGAAACATCCAGAGCCGAGATAGGCTCGTCAGCTACAATGAAGCTGGGGTTCAGTGCCAGAGCTCTGGCCACACCGATCCGCTGCCGTTGCCCACCGCTGAACTCGTGAGGATAGCGATTGACAAAGTACGGGTTCAATCCCACCACTTTCAGCAGCTCTTGTACGCGCTCTCTCTTGGCCTTCCCCTTGGCTATGCCATGCACCTCCAGAGGCTCCGCGATAATGCCGCCCACAGTCATACGAGGGTTGAGTGACGCATACGGGTCCTGAAAGATCATCTGCATTTCGCGCCTCATGGACCGCAGCTTCCCCCCCTTCATCTTCACCAGATCCTGTCCCTCGAACAGGACCTCGCCAGCCGTAGGTTCATAAAGGCGTAGTATGCATCGTCCCGCAGTCGTCTTCCCGCATCCACTTTCACCGACAAGACCAAAGGTTTCCCCTCGCCGGATGAAGAAACTGACATCGTCAACCGCCTTGATGTCTCCCACGCGCCGCTGAAAAACACCTCGTTTGATGGGGAAATACATCTTTAGATTGTTGACTTCAAGCAAGAGGTTGTTCTCAGCAGCCATCGTCACTTTCTCTCCTTTGTGATATCGACCCAACACGCCACCTCGTGCCCTGGTTCCACCGTCCTCAGTTCGGGTCGCTCGACACAGCGATCGATACGATAGTCACAACGAGGGGCAAACGGACAGCTGGACGGCAGATCGATGAGGTCCGGCGGCAGCCCAAATATCGGAGTGAGTCTCTCCTTCTCCTTCATGTCCAGTCGAGGCACTGAGCCCAGCAGCCCAAGCGTATAGGGGTGCCGTGGGTCCCCGTACAGGTCCTTGACGTCTGCCGACTCGATGATAAAGCCCGCATACATGACCACCACCCTGTCCGCTATGCCGGCAATGATGCCGAGGTCATGGGTGATCCAGATGATGGCCATGCCGATCTCGTCCCTCAACTCCTTCATCAGCTCGATGACCTGGGCCTGTATGGTTACATCCAGGGCAGTCGTCGGCTCATCGGCGATGAGGACCTGGGGATTGCAAGAGAGAGCCATGGCGATCATGGCTCTCTGCCTCATCCCCCCACTGAACTGATGAGGATAGTCATCCAGGCGGTCCTGAGCCTGAGGTATCTGCACTAGCTCCAGGAGCTCTGCTGTCCGCTCTCGGGCCTCCTTCTTGTTCATGCCCATATGCAACATCAGTGCCTCGCTGATCTGTTGATTGATCGTGAGGACAGGATTCAGAGAGGTCATGGGGTCCTGAAAGACCATGGCCATCTTGTTTCCTCTGATCTTTCGCATCTCATTATCCTTCAGCTTCATCAGGTCCTCGCCCTCGAAGAAGACCCCGCCGCCCTCGATCTTGCCTGGCGGCTGAGGGATCAGGCGTAGGATGGAGAGCACGCTGACGCTCTTGCCGCATCCGCTCTCCCCCACAATGCCCAGGGTTTCCCCCTGGTTCACCTCCCAGGATACACCGTTCACGGCTTTCACAACGCCGTCGTCCGTGTAGAACCGTGTCTTCAGATCACGCACTTCAAGCAAAGCCACTTTCCCTGCCTCCTCACCGGTATCCCACTCCTGAGACCTGCTCATTGTGGCAGGCATTCCATTCAGACCAGTGAACCTCTCGCAACGTGGATGTTTCCACTAGTCCACCCGCATAATATATGGCAATGTACGACAAAAGTCAAGTTCGGTCACACGAGGGTGTTGAACAACGCTTCCCTGGATTCTCTGGGCGCGCCCGGACCACCGTGCAAGCAGTCAGACACGATGGTCTTCTCACCCAACCCCATCGACCACTGAGGCGCGCGCCGACACGCGACATCTGCGCAGCCGCACGGCATGCCGTGCGGCTAGGGAGTTCGCTTGGCCTCGCAGCACGGGTGCAACACCCCTACGCTGTGGCCCGATCGGGGATTCAGACCCAGCTCTGACGACAGTTCTGTCACATGCTTACCGGAACTCGCGCCTAGGAGGCCGCCCCCGACCACACCGACCTCTCCAGGTCGACCGCCTCATGAGACGCCCGCGGCACGTCCACCCAACAGGCCACCACGTGCTGATCTTGAACCTTGCGAGGTTCGGGCATAGTGTGCAGGCAGCGCGGCGTAGCATAGGGGCAGCGAGGGTGGAAAGGGCAGCCCGAAGGCAAGTTGATCAGATCAGGCGGCACTCCGTCAATGGGCGTCAAGGGCGTCCGCGCGTCGTCATCCAGGCGAGGTATGGTACCCAGGAGTCCGAGCGTATAGGGGTGGCGAGGATCTGTGTATAGATCCTTCACCTCAGCCGATTCCACGATGTAGCCTGCGTACATCACCAGAACGCGGTCAGCCAGCCCGGCGATGATCCCCAGATCATGAGTGATCCAGACAACCGCCAGGCCGGTCTCCTCCTTGAGCCTCTTGACCAGATCTATCACCTGCGCCTGGATCGTCACGTCCAGTGCAGTGGTCGGCTCGTCAGCTATGAGCAAGTAGGGGTTGCAAGCAAGAGCCATGGCGATCATGGCTCTCTGTCTCATCCCTCCAGAGAAGAGGTGGGGATAGTCGTCAACCCGTTCTCCCGGCTCCGGAATGCCCACCAGTTGCAATAGTTCGACCGCCTTCTTTCTCGTGTCCTTCGGCTCCATCTCGAGATGGAGCTCCAGCGCCTCAGTGATTTGCTCCCCGATGGTGAGAACAGGATTCAGAGAGGTCATTGGGTCCTGGAACACCATCCCAATCTTGGCCCCCCTGATCTCGCACATCTCCTGGCTGCCAACCGACAGCAGGTCACGTCCTTGAAAGAGCACTTTGCCACCGACTATCTTCCCTGGCGGCTCTGGTATCAAGCGTAAGATGGAGAGGGCGGTTACTGTCTTGCCACATCCGCTTTCGCCCACGATCCCGAGCGTCTCTCGCGCATCTACCGTGAACGAGATCCCATTCACCGCCCGAACCACTCCATCGTCGGTGTAGAAATGGGTTCTGAGATCCCTCACCTCCAGCAGGCGAGTCCCGCCCATCAAACTCTCCGAGAGACCGCAGCACTAATGGCTCTCCACGAGCACGGAGGCACCCAAAATTGCTCGCGGCGCAAGAAGAAGAGAAGTGATCCATAAGAGGGAAAGGGGACAGTCGAGTTCAACCGGGGACCTCTACCTTCCGGCTCATGCCAACAGTCTACTGCCGCATCAGTGCTGGATGGAGTAGAGTAGGGCAGGCGATGAGTGTCCCGCCAAGACTAGCCTCTCGGTCCATCCTTCTTCACCACCGTACATGGAAGGTGTCAGCATGATGCCAATTCCGGCAACGATGTCGGCTCCGAGGGCAACGATCTCCGTCCCCAAAAGGCGAAGGAACTCGAACTTGGCTTGAGAGCGCCGACGCTCTTGCAACTCCAGCCTGATGCTGGCCCAAACCCGATCGGGGGGGGCCTGATCGGAGACGAGATCTTGAAGCGCTCTCTCTACCAGGATATCCAAGTCGTCTCTCTTGCTACGATCCATCTTCAACCTCAAGCCCACTATCCGTCCCTCACAACGACAGAAGTTCATAAGCCGCTTCGCTGGACACCCGCGAGTCACAGATCAGCCTCTTCCTCAAAGCCTTGCGCGCGTTGTGTAAACGGGATTTTACTGTTCCCACCGGGCACTCCAGCACTTGCGCGATCTCGGCCAAGCTGAACCCCTGTAGATAGAAGAGAACCACAACCACTCGCTGCGGCATGCTCAGACACCTTATGGCCGCATCCAGCACCTGGATCAGTTCCTCCCTCTCAAAGGCCCGCTCAGGAGAGTTGCGCGGCCCCATGACCACACGGTCATACACATCTTCCAGGGAGATGAGCCGCAGACGCCTCTTGGCTGCCCAGTTGTAGCTCAGATTGACGATGATCCGATGCAGCCACGGCCTGAGGGAAGAGCAGCCATCAACCCGGTCGATGTGAGCGTGTGCCCTGAGAAAGCAGTCTTGCAGGATCTCTTCCGAAGCGCCCCGATCCCTGGTTATGGCCAGGGCGGTCCTGTATAGTTGATCCTTGTATTTATGGTAAAGGATCTCGAAGGCGTCGAGGTCGCCTTCCTGAATCCTTGGCACTAGCTCTCCGTCGTCAAGCATCAAGAATCCCTTTCAACTATTCACACCAGGAATCCCGTCAGAAGGTTCACCCTCAAGACGGTGCTATCGTTGCCACCTCAGGTCGAGCTTGCGAGCCGCAGTCACCTCGTCGAGCCGCATCACCGGCGTAGAATGAGGTGCGCTCCGCACCAACTCCGGGTCCGTCTCCGCTTCCCAGGCGATCTGACGCATAGCAGCGATGAACGCGTCAAGGGTCTCAACGCTCTCCGTCTCCGTTGGTTCAATCATCAATGCCTCATCGACGGTGAGGGGGAAGTAGACCGTTGGTGGGTGAAAGCCCAGATCGATGAGCCGCTTAGCTATGTCCAGTGTGTGAACACCCAGGCTGGCCTGGGTGTTTCCGGAGAAAACGCACTCGTGAAGACAGGTACGATCGTAAGATAACTGGTAGTAGTCTCTCAGTTGGTGCAAGATGTAGTTTGCATTGAGAACCGCGTTCTCGCTCACCTCTCGCAGTCCCTGTGCGCCCAGGGAGCGGAGATAGGCATAGGCCTTCACCATCACTCCGAAGTTGCCGTAGAAGCCAGCAACCGGCCCTATCGACACAGGCCACTCATAGTCAAGATAGTACTCTGTGTCTTCCTTGCCGGCTTCCCCCGTCTCACGCCGAGCCACTCTCGGAACTGGAAGAAAAGGGATCAAGTCCCTCGTCACTGCTGTAGCACCTCCTCCGGGCCCTCCGCCCCCGTGAGGCGTGCTGAACGTCTTGTGCAAGTTGAGATGCAGCACGTCTGCACCCAACTCTGCCGGTGTGGCCACACCCAACAGGGCATTCATGTTGGCGCCGTCGCAGTAGATGAGACCTCCAGACTCGTGGACGATCTCGGACACACGAAGAACATCCTCCTCGAAGAGCCCCAAGGTATTGGGGTTGGTCAACATCAACCCCGCCACTCTCTCATCCGCCAACTTTTCCAGTTCGCGAACATCTATGTTGCCCCGTCTGTCAGAGGGAACAGATGAGACCGTGTAGCCACACATGACGGCGGTGGCAGGATTGGTACCGTGAGCTGAGTCAGGCACCAGAACGATACTCCGACCCTCATCCCCGCGTTCCAGATGGTATGCCCGGATGATCAGCATCCCTGTCAGCTCCCCATGCGCGCCAGCCACCGGCTGTAGGCTGACTCCCGGTAGACCCGTGATCTCCGCGAGATATCGCTGCAACTCGAACATAAGTTGCAGAGCTCCTTGAACCGTCGATTCATTCTGCGAGGGATGAATCTGAGTGAAGCCGGCCAAGCGGGCAACGTCTTCATGCAGCCTGGGGTTGTACTTCATCGTACACGAGCCCAGCGGATAGAACCCGGTATCAATGCCGAAATTGATCTGAGACAATCGGGTGAAATGCTGCACCACCTCCCTCTCGCTCAGCTCGGGCAGGCACAACTCGCGGCGTATCAGCCCTTCGGGCAAGGGGCTCTCTGGCACATCTAGGTCGGGCAAACGGCAGCCCACTCGGCCGGGCGAGCTCAACTCGAATAGCAAAGGTTCGATCATCTCTCCCTCCCGACCTCGCCCAGGGCATTAACAAGAAGATCTATCTCCTCCCGACTGTTCATCTCCGTGACGCAAAAGAGCAGGCAATCGTCCAACTCGGGATAGTCCCGTCCCAACTCGTAGCCCCCGATGATGCCCTGTTCCCATAGACTGACGTTGACCTCCACTGGGGGCACTGGTGTCCTGATCACAAACTCCTTGAAGAACTGCCCGAGCAGTCTCTCGTATCCTGGCAGTGCGGCTATCTTCTCTGCAGCATAGTGGGCTTTGTGGTAGCACAACTCCGCTACTTGACGCAGGCCCTGCTTGCCCATCAAGGCCAGATACGTTGTGACCGCCAGAGCTACTAGAGCCTCATTGGTGCAGATGTTGGACGTAGCTTTCTCCCTGCGAATGTGCTGCTCCCGAGGCTGTAGCGTCAACACGAACCCTCTGCGGCCTTGCGCATCCCGGGCCATGCCGACTAATCGACCGGGCATCTGCCGCAAGTACCTTTGCCGACAGGCGATGAGTCCCACATAGGGTCCACCGTAGCTCACGGGGTTACCGAGCGGTTGTCCCTCACCCACCGCGATATCCGCTCCTAGCTCACCCGGGGGACGGAGAAGCCCCAAGGCGAGTGGGTCAACACAGACCACCAGAAGGGCGCCTACGGAAGAAGCCAGTTCACTGAGGGCGAGTACATCCTCCAGGCAACCGAGGAAGTTAGGATACTGAACCATCAAAGCCGCGGTGCTGGCATCGAGCAGTTGCGTTGTCTGACCCAGATCTACTGCACCATCATCGCCGTGACCGACCTGGCGTATCTCCATGCCCATCCCTTGGGTGTAGGTTCGCAATACCTGACCATAGCGCGGGTGCAGCGTGGAGCTCACGACCAGACCATCTCGACGTGTGACACGAGCGGCCATCAGGCCTGCCTCCGCCAGGGCGGTGGCTCCATCGTACATGGATGCGTTAGCAACGTCCATTCCCATGAGATCGCAGATCATCGTCTGGAACTCATAGATACTGGTGAGCGTCCCCTGGCTTGCCTCCGGCTGGTAGGGCGTATAGGCCGTGTAGAACTCGCCCCTCGCAATGATGTGATCCACCGCAGCGGGCACGAAGTGCCGGTAGGCACCAGCACCTAGAAAGCAAGGATGATGATCCAGGTCAGCATTTCTCTCCGCCAGGCTGCCCAGCAGCTTGCGCACCTCCATCTCCGATAGAGGACGCGGAAGATCGAGGAGGGGAAACCTCTTGTCAGCAGGAATCACCTCGAAGAGTTCCTCCACGGAATCCAACCCCAGCATGTCCAGCATCCTCCGCCGGTCGGCGTTGGTATTGGGGATATAGGAACTCATCATCACTCCTCAAGAGTTCCCAGGAAGGCCCCATACTCCTCCGCCGTCATCAGCGCCTTCATCTCAGACTCGTCCTGGGGTTGCACCTTGAGCATCCACCCCGCCTCAAAGGGATCTTCATTGACCAGTTCCGGCCTGTCGATGAGTTCCTCGTTGATGGCCAACACCTCCCCACTGACAGGAGCCACGAGATCAGATGCTGCCTTGACGGATTCTATGATGCCGAACGCGTCGAACCGTGACAGGGTTTCTCCAGGCTGAGGCAACTCCACATAGACGATGTCGCCCAACTGCTCCTGAGCATAGTCGGTGATCCCAACTACGGCCAGTCCCTCATCCAGCTTCGCCCATTCGTGCTCCTTGGTGTACTTACGATCTGCCGGGTGCATAATGACTCCCCTCCAAATCTTCTTCATACCAGCGAACTCGTAGGAAAGTGACTCGGACTAGGTATTCACCATCCATGCCTTGGCGGCCATCAGCCCGAGGACGCTCTTGCCATCACATATCTCACCTGTATGGGCCATCTCCAAAGCCCTGTGAAGAGGTAGCTTCACCACTTCGATGATCTCATCCCCCTCTGTCTCCTGAGAGTGCTGCTCCAAACCGGTAGCCATGTAGAGCCAGATGCGTTCATTGCTGAACCCAGGGGAGGCATAGAAGACGTACAGCTCCTCCAAGTGCTCCGCGACGTAGCCAGTCTCCTCCCGCAGCTCCCGTAACGCGCAAACCCTTGGTTCCTCGTCCGGCTCCAGCGTTCCCGCGGGTAGCTCCAACAGTTCCTCTCCCACAGCAGTACGGAATTGGTTTACCAGAAGCACGTTCTCTTCGCCGTCCAAAGCCACGATAGCGACCGCTCCCCGATGCTCAACGATCTCTCGGCTCGTAACGCGACCGCTGGGCAGCCGCACTCTGTCAACCCGGAGGTTGATTATACGCCCTTCATATACGCGCTCACTGGAAACCAAGTCCTCGCTCAAGTTGTTCCCCCAACGAAGCAAGAAGGCCATTGGTCAGCGGCCCAACAGCCTTCTTTGCCTCATGTCCCGCAGGATCTGAGCCCCTTCGTCGTCACGGCAGACGAAGCGGAGGTACCTTGGATCAGTCACTTAGGGTATGCGCAGGGTTTGACCAACGTAGACGATATTCACGTTGGGCAGGTTGTTGGCATTCGCGATGGCCCAAGCCGTGGTGCCGAACTGCATGGCGATGGAAGCAAGGGTGTCGCCCGGCTGAACGACGTAGGTTTGCCCTCCCTCTGGCGCCGCACCGCCCCCAGGGATGGTCAGTCTCTGCCCGACCCAGATGTAGTTGGGGTTGACGATGCCGTTGGCCCTGGCAATGGCATCGACCGTGGTGCCGTACATGCTGGCGATCGAGGCCAAGGTCTCCCCCTGACGAACGATGTGGACACCAGGCTCAGGAGACGGAGCAGAAACCCCAGGGATGATCAGCACATCGCCCGCCCTGATCAGATCCGGGTTTGTCAGGTTGTTGGCCGCCACTATGTCATCGGCGCTGACCCCATAGCGGCTGGCTATGCTCTCAATGGTCTCTCCCCACGCCACGACATGTTCCACACCTTGCCCGGGGGCAGACGTGGGCGCCGGCTCAGCAGGGGAGGTTGCCTGAGGAGGAATAGCTGTCGGCGTTTCTTCTCCGGACGGCGGAGGGGTCGCCGATGCCACGGCCTCAGGAGAGGCTGGAGGAGTACCCGCCGGCGTGACCCCAGGCGGCATGGTAGGTGTGCGATCTGGTCCCTCCGGCCTGATTGTGGCAGTGGGAGCAGGCGCAGGCTTTGCCCTCTCGCACCCCCCAAGTCCTATCGCCAACGCCAGCAAGACCAACAAGACACCGGTCACGCATAGATTCCTTTTCATCGGGCGGCCTCCTTACACCTACTGTCCCTACCAGATGCAAGCCATCATATCACAAGCCAGAAGCTTGGTCAAGTCGGACCACGCACGAGTGTATCAAGGGGTGTGACACCCCATCACCAACCATTATGACCGTGAGATCTCGAACTCAGCAATCATGTCCAGACCTCCGCTGGTTCTATCTCCTCGAGGGTCTGCTACTCGTCGATCCTTACGTCACACTAGCTTCAATCGACCGTCGGCGTCTGTGACCGAGGAATGCAGGGACTCGACATCGGTGATGCCTCCATCCGTCAAGGCCTTCACGACTACTCCCATCATTCCCCTGCTTCTCGACAACTTGAATCGACTCTCCGTCGCAGACAACGATTTCTAGGAGACAAGGTCCGTCGTGCGCAACGCCTCATCGAACGCCGCGTACGCTTCATCGTCGTAGAGGACAAAGAGCACTTCTTCAAGGCCGCTCTCCCCAGCCGGATGCTCGTTGACTGTGTCTATCATGATCTGGGCCGCTCTCGCATATGAGAAACCGCCCACGCCAGTTCCCAAAGCTGGAAAGGCAATGCTCTTGAGACCTAGCTCCTCGGCACGAAGCAGACTTCTCCTGGTAGCAGACCTGATTTCGTCCGCACCAGTCACCAGATCAGTACCCATCACCGCTGCATGGATCACGAACTCGGCTTTCAAGGCTCCCGCCCCAGTAGCCACCGCCTCACCGACAGGTATGGGGCCCTTTCTGACAGCCTCATCTTCGATCTCCTGCCCTCCAGCACGCTTGATCGCACCCGCAACTCCCGCCCCCATCCAGAGAGCGCTGTTGGCTGCGTTGACTATGGCATCAGTCGACGACTCCGTGATATCTCCTTTGCGTAGCCTGACGCGAGCCACCCTAGGTGTCCTCCTCCATGCTCGCCAGCACCTTGGCCACCGCGTCCACGGCTGCCCTCTGCTTCCTATACAGATCCGACTCGCTCATAGACAAACGCATCGCGATCTGAGTGATACGCAAGCCGCGAATGAACTTCATCTCCAAGATGTTGTACAGTATCCATTCCTTGGTGGTCAGGTTCCTACGACTCTCGGGTGGTTTGAGGGCCTCGATGGCCCTGTACAAAACCGAACGCAGCGCCTTGGTGGGAACCTGACCGCTCTCCTCAGCATACCTCTCGACTATCTTCATTCTCAGCAAAGGACTCTCCGTGAGGCCAGGCCCACCCCAGTAGTGACTCAGCGCGTCCTTCACCACCTTGGGGAAGTCTGGCTCATGAACGGGACTGTCCTCGATAGGTTCCAGCATCGGTGATCCGACATACCTTGGGTGGCTCTGCCACCGCTGGATGGATTCTATCTCTGGCGTGAGTTCCCACAGCAGCGTGAAGATGCCGCGCTGCAAGTGCCAGTCTTCCAAGGCCAACTCCATCTGTCCTATCAACGTCAGCGCGATCTCCTCCTCTTTGTCGGTCAGACTCACTTGATCCAGTGAGCCTTTGACCCCCAGGATCCCTAGCCTCCCCTCTCTGGTCCGGCTGCGCAAGGCCAACAGCGAGTAGCCGTTCTGATTGGTGAACATCCGCCCTACTGCCAGGTGATGCTGACCTTCAGCCTCGTTGGGAAGGAGTTGTGCTAGGCCCTCCAACTCACACGAACGCAGGAAGGAGTCCACCTCGTTCCGAGGACCGCACAAGGCCTGCGGTTCGAGCCTACCCCCGCGTTTGGTCACGATGAACCCAGTCTCGACCCGCACTAGATCGCAGAAGCCAGACAGGATGTTCTCCAGGAGTTGAGACAGGTCGGTAGTCGTGAGCAACCTGGTATCCAGTTCTCGAATCCACGTGATCTCGGCACTATCCCTCCGGTAGATCAGTAGATCAATAAAAGGAGTCAGGGCGCTGATGAGCACCTGAAGGACGACTATGCCCACCACCACACCGATCACCAGAACAGCATCCCGCGGTATGCCCAAGACGCTCTCCACTCTAGATACCACCAACATCAGCGCCAGCAGGCAGATACCCACGAAGGGGCCTCTCAGTAGATAGTTGATCAGGCTGCGTTTGACTACTCTGTCAGGTGTCAAGGCGCCGTAGAAAGCCACGCTGTAGGCCAAGACAACGGTCATAAGGGCAATGCCAAGATTGCCTAGCAAGGCAACGAACAGCAACACATTCGGAGAGAAGTGGTGAGGCAGGCTGGCCAGGAGCATGTAGGGGAAAACCCCCAACGCGGGAGCAGCGAAAGACACAGCAAGGTAGGTCATCCGACGCCGCGAGGTAGAAGTGACCGTTCTGCGTCGGGCACGCTCGATATTGATCAGTCCCAAACCCGCAACCACGAAGAAGTAGAAGAAGAAAACCCAGAACAGAGGTCCGGCCTGGAAATACACCCCCCAGGATGTGTTCACGCCATCTCTCACAAGCAGACTCGTGAAGGCAGTGAGCGCCACGAGCACGGCGCCAAAGAGATAAGTCACCGCCACGAGACCCCTACGAAGGCGAGAGAACGAGTTGGTCGTCCTCAACACGGCATCGGAAAAGTGAAGATAGGCAGCCGGCAGAAAGGCGATGCCCAGCCACTGGAACTTGAGCCACAGGAACCTGGTTTCCGATGCTTCCACATTGATCAGTATGACGTCACTGAGGTGGACTATGGTCACCAGAGCAAGTAGAGCACAGAACGCCCGCGCCACCGAGTTGCGAAGGTTGTGACTGAAGATGTACACCAACAACGAGAAAGCAACGATGACGTTGACGGCCGAGAGTAACAGATTCCCCAGAGACAAAGCCCCCGTGAGGGTCACGCCGCCCATGTGATGCTCACAACCCCCTGTGTCGAGACTCCCCAGCAAACCAAGTTCCGCTTCCTCCTACAGCCAGCACACCCCAGGAACGGCCTTCGTTCAAGCGCCTATTACGCCAAAGACGAAACAGCGGACAACGACACCTGCGAAAAGCAAGCTATCGATACGATCCAGAATCCCACCGTGTCCGGGAAGTAGGCTTCCCGAATCCTTCACGCCCACCTGGCGCTTGATCATGGACTCGACCAAGTCGCCAAAGGTAGCAGCCACGCTGATCGCGACCCCAAGCGCCAGAGCCAGCGGGACGGAGAGGCCCAGCATGTGTCCAATAACCAGCGCCGTGCCCGTGCCTCCAATCCAGCCAGCCACGGCGCCTTCCCAGGTCTTCTTCGGGCTTATCCATTCGAAGAACGGATGCTTTCCCCACACCCGGCCGAAGAGGTACGCAAAGCTATCGCATATCCAGGTCGGGAATAAGACCAGAAGCGTCCAGCCCAGGCCTCCAGGCAAGTTCCTCAAGGCCACGAACTGAGAAAACAGCAGGCCCACGTACAGTGCTCCGCCGAGGCTCAACGCCCAATCAAGAAACGGTCGTCTACCATGCTCCCTGGAGCCCAACTGCCAGGCCAAGGACGCAACAAGAGCCAAGGCCAGTCCCTGGAGAATCAGCTCCGGGGTCAGGAACACGGCTCCGGCTACGAAAAACGCTGTCAAACCAAACTGAAGGGCGTAGAGGGGCCGATATCCACCTCGGCTGACCATCCGTTGGTACTCGCGCCCGGCCAGAATTGCCACCGCAAGTACCGCTGCACCGAACAGCACCCCACCCACGTATACGACCATCAAGGTCACAGACCCGTAGATGACACCACTTATGATGCGGCGGCGGAGCACGTCCAACCTACACCCTCAGCCTGCCAAAGCGTCTGTCCCGCTGAGCATAGGCCTGCAACGCCTTGTGGAGCTCCTCCTTGTCGAAATCAGGCCAATATGTGGGCGTGGAGTAGTACTCGGAATAGGCAGACTGCCAAACCAGGAAATTGCTGATCCTCATCTCGCCGGCAGTGCGAATGATCAGATCTGGATCGGGCTGACCTGCTGTATACAGATAACTGCCAAACGACGCTTCGTCCACATCTTGGGGATCAACTGCGTCTTCCAGCAACTTCCGGGCGGCACGCACTATCTCCGCGCGCCCGCCGTAGTTGAAGGCCACATTGAGGATCAACTGATCGTTGTCCTTGGTCAACTCGATGGCTTCCAACACGGCCTTTCTCAGCCTGTCTGAGAGGCCCTCCAACTCACCGAGGTGGCGCAGCTTCACCCCCTTGCGGTGCAGGTCCTCAACCTCCCTCTCCAGGACACGCTCCAAGATCCTCATCAAACCGCGCACTTCTTCTAGAGGACGCTCCCAATTCTCGGTCGAGAATGCATAGATGGTGACGATCTTGATGCCAAATTCGCCACAGGCCTCCAAAAAGTGCCGAATATTGTCGGTACCCGCCCGATGCCCTTCCAGGCGCGGTAGACCGTGTTCCTGTGCCCAGCGACCGTTCCCATCCATGATGATGCCGATGTGTTGCGGTATGGATGACAGCGGTTCGGCGAAGTCCATGTCCCGCCTTCAGACCTCGATTATCTGCTCTTCCTTAGCTGCGCCGATCTCGTCTATCCTGCCCACGTACTTGTCCGTCAACTCCTGCATCCGGTCCTTGCCGCGGTAGAAGTCATCCTCAGGCACCAGTTTCTCTTTCTCCAGCTCCTTCATGTCCTGCAAGCCGTCCCGCCTGCAATTGCGCACAGAAACCCTGGCCTCCTCAACCCTCCTCTCAACCATCTTCACCAACTCAAGACGGCGTTCTTCAGTCAAGCGAGGGATGGACAAGCGGATAACCTTGCCATCATTGGATGGGGTCAAGCCCAATTCCGATTTCAGGATGGCCTTTTCAATGTCGGGCAGCGAGGATGGGTCATATGGGCGGATCACCAACAGCCGTGGCTCGGGAACGGAGATCGTTGACAGCTGGTTGAGGGGAACCTGCGTACCGTAGTAGTCAACTCGGAGACGCTCAATCAGCGCCGGCGAAGCCCTGCCAGTCCGGATGGTGATCAAGTCGTTCTGGAGAGCCTCGATGCATTTCTTCATCCGACCTTCGGTTTCCTTCAGTACATCATCGATCATATGAATGCTCCACCTTCACCTACTAGCCGGTGTCAACCGGCGCAGACAACGGTCCCGAGGCGCTCGCCGCGGACTACCCTGATGAGACTGTCCCGTTCCCAGAGATTGATTACGACGATTGGCAAGTTGTGATCCATACATAGCGAGATTGCTGTGCTGTCCATTATCCCCACCCGTAGCTCAAGCGCCTCCAGGTAGGTCAAGCATTCCAGCTTCTTGGCATCAGCCACCATCTCTGGGTCAGCATCGTAGACAGCGTCTACTTTGGTGGCCTTGATGAGAACTTCAGCATCAACCTCCATGGCCCTGAGGGCCGCGGCTGTGTCTGTGGTGAAATACGGGTTTCCTGTACCGGCTCCCACTATCACCACACGTCCTTTCTCCAGATGTCGAATAGTTCGAAGCCTGATATAAGGTTCAGCCAGCGCCCTCATCTCGATGGCCGTCTGCACTCGTGTAGTCACCCCAGACGTCTCCAGAGCATCCTGCAGGGCCAAGGCATTGATCACCGTCGCCAACATGCCCATATGATCAGCAGTGGATCTGTCCATCCCCTGGGCGACACCGTCCTTGCCCCGCCAGATGTTCCCGGCGCCAATCACGATGGCCATCTCCACTCCGCAGGCCTTGACTCCCTTGATGACCGCAGCAACCTCCTCAAGCCGATGCGCGTCTATTCCATAGCCATCTACGCCGGCCAGTGCTTCTCCCCCCAGCTTGAGCAGTATTCTCTTGTACTTCAGTTCTGCCTCGTTCACTCGTCTCTGTGGCTCCCACTCACTAATCTCTTGGCCCCCTGCCTCTCATGGCACATGCGTCCCCAGGGAGACGCTCGCACCCAATGACCACGGCCTCCGGTTGACCTAGTCCCCTCCTAGTTCAAAACGCGCGAAACGATGCACTTTGATGTTCTCGCCCAACTTGGCTATCTTGCTGGTGATCAAGTCCCGCACGGTCATCCCTTCTTCCTTGATGAATGACTGATCAAGAAGGCAGACCTGTTGATAGTACTTATGCAACTTCCCCTCCAGGATCCTCTCGATGATCTCTTCCGACTTGTCTCCACCAATCTGTCCACGGTGCCACTCCCGTTCTCGCTCCAACACGTCCGCGGGAATGTCATCGGAGGCTAGGTACTCCGGGCTGGTGGCGGCGACCTGCATGGCCAAGTCGTGAGCTAACTCTCGAAAATCGGCGGTGCGAGCGACGAAATCCGTTTCACAGTTCACCTCCAGAAGAACCCCCAGCTTCCCTCCAGCGTGTATGTATGCCTCCACCAGTCCTTCACTAGCCTCACGCCCAGCCTTCTTCGCAGCAACAGCCAGCCCTTTTTTTCTCAGAAGCTCCGTGGCCTTTTCCGAATCGCCACCCACTTCTTCGAGGGCATTCCTGCAATCGAGAACCCCCGCTCCCGTTTGCTGACGCAGATCTTTCACTTGTTCAATGCTGATGGCCATCTACTCTCCTTCACCCGTTTCGCCCACAGCCGTCGGTCCTGCACTTGGTTCGCCACCATCGTCGGGTTGCGAGTGCCCAGATGGATCCGTGACTTCCTCCTTCACCCGTTCCTCCGCCGCTGGTGCCAGTTCCTCGCTGGGGCGGATCTCCTCGACTTCCACTGTCACTTCTGCCGCCGGCTTCTCACTATCACCCAGCGACTCCTCAGCCTCTGCAGACGGTTCCCGCTCAGCCACGTACTCTGTCCACTCCTCGCCGGCCTCCAGAGCCTCTTCTTCCTCTTCGGCCAGGAGGGCTGCACGTGTCTGCTGACCCTCTATGACAGCATCAGCTAGCTTGTTTGAGATCAGCTTAATGGAGCGAATGGCATCATCGTTGGCAGGAACGACGTGATCTATGGGTGTGGGATCACAGTTGGTGTCAACCATAGCTACGATAGGGATTCCCAGCTTGTTCGCCTCCTTGACCGCAATCTGCTCCCGGCGGATGTCGGTTATGAACACCAAGCTGGGCAATCGATTCATGCTCTTGATTCCACCCAACCTGCGGTTCAGCTTGGCCATCTTTCGCTCCAGGCCAAGGATTTCCTTCTTCGTCAGTTTCTCGAACTCTCCCTTTTCGTGTCTCTGTTCCAGATCTATGAGGTAGTCGATGCGCTGGCGAATGGTGCGAAAGTTAGTCAAGGTGCCCCCTAGCCAGCGCTGGTTCACGTACGGCATTCCACATCTCTCGGCAGCCTCAGCCATATTCTCCTGCGCCTGCCGTTTCGTGCCAACGAAAAGAAGCAGGCCACCATTGCTGATGTCGTTGCTGATCAACTCGTGTACCGCCTCCAGACTCCTCACAGTCTGCTGTATGTCTATGATGTGTATACCGTTCCGCTCGGTAAAAATGTAGGAACGCATCTTCGGATGCCACCGTTTGACGCGATGACCGAAATGTACGCCCGCTTCCAACAACTCCTTCATCTGTACGATCGCCATGCTTTGGTTTCCTCTTTCGTTTTAGACTTCCGCCGTCTTCATCCCAACCAGAGACCGCGCCGGACCACCCGTGAGCCAGCGAGGCACCCCCCGCCTGGTCAGAAGGCGTGTTTTATCACCTCATCTGCTATATCATATCACATGGCGGCCCAGCAAGCAAGCTGCTTCGCCAGGTTTGAGCTTGCTTTCAATCTGTGATATACTGAATCAGTAGTACCCATCTGCACGGGACAGGGAGGACAATCAAGCGAAATGATCAGCGATGACTTACTGGCTATCTTGGCTTGCCCAGCGTGCAAGGAGAAAGTAGAACTGGTCAATGAAACCTGGCTAGTCTGCACTAACAACGAATGTCGCCGCAAGTACCCCATACGTGACGGCATCCCGATTATGCTCATCGAGGAAGGTGACCAGTACATCGATACACCCGTCGAGGACTTGGGGACGCCCTGATCCCGCCGAAGCGATCCATTTGGAGGCGTGGGTGGTGCGAGGAGTCGTCCGACCTCGGCGAGGGCGCGGGCCCCGGTCGCGACACCTAGGTAACGCCAGTGCGTGAGGAGCGCCTCAGGATCGATCCAGCGGCTTCAGTTGCAGCGAAGCCGGCACAGGTGCAACAGAGGGAGGAATTCGAGAGTGGCCGAGAAAGAGATCGGAAGAGTGACCAACTACTTCTCCAAAATAGGGGTTGCGGTCATCAAGCTGACCGCACCACTGAAACTGGGAGATGAGGTTCGCATCCGAGGTGGCACACGCGACTTTCAGCAGACGGTGGAATCCATGCAAGTGGAACACCAGCCCATCGAAGAGGCCGCGCCTGGTCAGGAGATAGCGCTCAAGCTTGACCAGAAAGCGCGCGTCAACGACAAGGTCTACAAAGTGGAGTAGCGGTCGACTCGCGCTCGGAGGCAGACGCTAGTCGGAGAACGAAGGAAGCCAACAACTCACGTCAATTGCAAGAGCCAGGAGACGACGACAGACCCATGCTCTTGCGTGCCCCGAGACTGATCCCACATGAGTATGCTCGTGACGCCGCCATCGCCCACCCACGTCATCGCGCACATGACGCTCGCTGGTGAAGAGAACACAATCGCGAATAACGAGTGCAATGAGAGACGAGGTTCCGGCACCTCGTCTCACACTAAGGAGGAAAAAGAGGAGAAGCTTCCTCTACCCCAATCGTAGTGAGAACGGGGATGCTAGTCCATAGTACGTTGTTCCTATTTCCCGCGCAGCGCTTCGCAAGGCCGAGTGGAGTGGAACTCACCGAACAGACCTGGAGGAGACAGTGGCACGAGCCGAGATAAGGTGGACCGGAAGAGGAGAGTTCGTAGGCACAGATAGCACTAAGCACAGTGTCGTCATGTCTACTCAGGACGAGGAAAACGCGACAGGTATGAAGCCTTCAGAGCTCCTGCTGGTGGGCCTTGGAGGATGCACGGGTGTGGATGTCGTCTCCATACTCAGGAAACGAAGGCAGGAACTCACCGGCCTGAGAATCGAGGTGACTGGCGAACAGGATCCTGATCCACCATGGACCTACCGCAAGATCCACCTGGAGTATACCCTGCGTGGAAAAGGGCTCTCGGAGCCCGCGGTCGAACGAGCCATCAAGCTCTCAGAGGAGAAGTACTGTTCCATCAGTACCACCATCTCAGGAGTAGCCGAGGTGACTACCAGCTTCCGCATTGTCGAGGACGAAGCGTGACCCAGAAGTTGATGCGCCATACTCCGAAATGAAGCTGCTGGTGTTCGCTGACAATATGCACACGATGGATTGGGGAGTTCGATAGGGAGATGTCATGGCAAAGGTCATAGCTGTTGCTGGAAAGGGCGGCACGGGCAAGACCCTAGTGTCCGCTTTGTTGATTAAGTACCTCATTGACGACAAACGAGGATTAGTGTTGGCCGTAGACGCCGATCCCAGCACCAATCTGGACCTCACCCTGGGTACCTCTATCGAAGAGACCGTGGGCGATATTCGCGAGGATACCTCGCAACAGGTAAGCTCCGGAACCTTCATGCCCGGCATCAGCAAGCCTGACTACCTAGAGTTGAGGATCAATCAGGCCCTAGTCGAAGAGAAGGGTTTCGATCTGCTCGCCATGGGCCGTCCCGAGGGCCCAGGATGCTACTGCGCGGCCAATAGCATGCTGCGCCTCAGCATCGATCGCCTCTCCAAGTCGTATGAATATGTGGTGATAGATAATGAGGCTGGATTGGAACACCTGAGTCGGCGGACGACACAAAACGTGGACTTGCTGCTCATAGTCTCTGACCCCACTCTCAGAGGCCTGGCGACCGCAGACAGAGTGGCCCATTTGATACACGAGCTAAGGACCCAAGTCGGGCATATACGCCTGATTGTGAACCGCGTACCGATAGACCAGAGCGGGGAACCGACTCTTGCTCCTCAGCTTCAGCAGTTCATCTCTGACAAGCAGCTGGAGCTGGCAGGTCTGATCCCCATAGATCCGCTGGTGGCTGAATACGATACCTTGGGCCGTCCCCTAGTGGAACTGCCCCAGGAGACACCTGCACGACGAGCGGTGAAAGCCGCTTTTGATTCGCTCGATGGACTGCTCTAGCGCCGCCAGTTCGCGTCCCTACTCATAGGATCAAGGAGGCACTGTGTCCAAAATAGCGGTGACCGGAAAAGGTGGGGTGGGGAAGACCACCCTGACCAGTCTGCTAGCCCACACCTACGTCCAGCAGGGAAGGAAGGTCATGGTCATCGATGCCGACCCCTCTCCCAACCTGGCGTGGGCCCTCGGGTTTCCCCCCGAACTCGTGGCGCAGATCACCCCCATCGCCGAGATGGAAGATCTGATCGAAGAGCGAACCGGTGCCAAGCCAGGCGGCGTCGGTGGCTGGTTCAAGATGAACCCCAAGGTGGACGACATCCCCGACCGCCTCAGTGCCACACACCATGGCATTAGGCTGCTGCAACTGGGGACTGTGAAGAAGGGCGGGGCAGGCTGCATTTGCCCGGAAAGCGTCCTACTCAAGACCCTGGTGACCCACCTCTTGCTCGATCGTACATCGGAAGAGGTGATCATGGACATGGAGGCCGGTGTAGAACACCTGGGTCGTGCTACCGCCCAGGCGGTGGACGCCTTCCTGATCGTGGTGGAACCAGGCCGCCGCAGCCTGCAGACCGCGGAGTTGATCCAGTCTCTAGCGCACGACATCGGCATCCCTCGCCTCTATCTGGTCGGCAACGCAGTTCGTGACGAGAGAGACCGTGAGTTCATCCGCCAGCACGGACCCGACCTCCCCATCCTCGGCTTCTTGTCCTACAGCCCCGAAGCCATAGAGGCTGACATGAAGGGCGTGGCCATCTTCGACATGTCCCCTCAGTTGGTGAGCGAGACCCAGCTCATAGTGGCGGAGTTGGACAAGATGAACCCCAGCGCCTGAGGCGACCGCAAACAAGCACCGCCAACTGACCCCAGCAACGAACCTCCCAAGAAGCTCACTACTGGAGCGTGTCCACACGCAATCTGGTTGTGAGCTTTTCGTGTCTGCATATCTCTCGCACTTGACATATTGTCGCAGTTATGCTATGCTTGTATCTGCTAAATGGAGGTACCATGACCCATCACCACGAGGTAGCCGAAGCTCTGCAGCAGATAGGATACCGACTCACTCCTCAGCGGATGATGATTCTGGACGCCATCGCGGACAGCGGCGGCCACGTCAGCGCCGAGGAGATCCATGAGAGAGTTCGCGCCGCCTATCCATACCTCGACATCTCCACCGTGTACCGCACACTGGACCTGCTGAAGACCCTGCATCTGGTGAGCGAGACGGATATGGGTCGAGGGCACGCCCAGTACGAGCTACTCAGCAAGGGGCTCCACCACCACCTGATCTGCACCGAATGCGGCAAGATACTGGATGTGGACAACTCGTTCCTGGATCCCCTCAGGCGCGCCATAGAGGCCGAATACGACTTTCACGCCGAGATAGAGCACCTGGCTGTCTTTGGCATTTGTGGTGACTGTGAAGGCGATGTTTGAGGACGGGCGGGCAAGAGGGCCAAACAACGACGAACCCTGTGTTGGGCCAATGCTTTCTTGCCTGGACAGACAAGGAGGTGATGCCAGTGACCAAGTAGGTGCGCGCCGACAAGTCCGCGCGCAGTAAACTGACCGATCTCTCAGCCCGGCGGGCCGTGGCCTCTGTATCGGTGGGCATTCTGCCCACCACATGTGGGATCTTTGGCCAAGAGAAGGCCAAGACACAAGGAGGAAAGTTCCGTGAAGAAACTGCTTCTTGGTACCGTGATTCTGATCCTCGCTCTCACAGCCATCATGGCCGGGTGTGCTCCCTCTGCCCAGACGGGGACCCTCCAGTTCAACGCTAATGGAGAGGACTTCGTCCGTCAGGGCTTCGTCTCCAAGGACGGTTGGGCCATCACCTTCGATCACGTCTACGTCACACTCGCTGACATCACGGCCTATCAGGCCAGCCCCCCTTACGAACCGGCAGAGGGCGGCGAGCTCCAAGCCGAGGCGCAGGTCAACCTGCCGGGGACACATACTCTGGATCTGGCGGAGGGCGGCGAGGATGCCCCTCCCATCTTCGTGGGCGAGGTGAAGGATGCGGCTGCGGGCCACTACAACGCCCTCGCCTGGAAGATGGTCCAGGCGGCCGAGGGTCGCACCAGTGGCTACTCCCTGGTCATCATCGGCACGGCCGAGAAGGACGGCCAGACGGTCAACTTCACCATCAAGGTAGAGCAAGAATATGAATACACCTGTGGGGAGTTCGTCGGCGATGAACGCAAAGGCATCTTGGAGGATGGCGGCACCGCCGACTTGGAGATGACCTTCCACTTCGATCACGTCTTCGGCGACGCTGAGACACCCCCAGATGACGACCTCAACGTTATGGCTCTGGGCTTCGAGCCTTTCGCCGCGGTCGCGGAGGCTGGGACGTTGGACGCCGATCTCGCTGGCCTGGAAGCCATGTTCTCCTCGGACGACTATCAGAAAATGGAGGATATCCTCCTCACCCTGGGCCACGTCGGCGAGGGCCATTGCCATTGCCGTTAGCTTCTCGGCTTGACCTGTCTCCTCTCACTTGCCTCCTCTCCTCAGAGTTCAGAGAGGAGAGGAGGCTCAATCCGGTAGACTGAGGAAGGACATTGTAGAGATGAAAGGCAGAGTTCTTGCTGTTCTGTTTGTCCTGCTTCTCGCCCTGGGCGTGTCGGCGACGGCGTATGCCCACGGCGTGACACTCGAATACGAGATCAACGTAGTGATCGAGATACTCGCCGCCTTCGATACCGGCGAGCCGATGGCCGAAGCCCAGGTCACAGTCTACGCTCCGGACGACCCCTCCACCCCGTGGCTCATAGGGGTCTGCGACGAGCAAGGTCGCTTCAACTTCACGCCCGATCCCTCCAAGTCGGGAATCTGGGACGTGCAGGTGCGGCACATGGGCCACGGCGGCATGATTCACATACCGGTTGGTGAGACCATGACACTGTCGGGAGGTACTGGCTACTCAGCCCCCCAGATCGCGCTCATGGCAGGGTGTGTGATCTGGGGCTTCGTCGGCACGGCGCTGTTCTTCGCGAAGAGGAGGGCGTAATGCACATTCCCGATGGCGTCCTGCCCACGGCCGTCTGCGTTGGGGGATATGCCACCACTGGGGCACTCACGTGGTATTCGCTCCGCAAAATGGGCCAGAAGGAGACCCCCCGGGAGGGCATCCCCAAGGCATCGATCTTCACCGCTGCCTTCTTCGTAGCCTCCTGGATCCACATTCCAATCCCTCCGACCAGCGTCCACCTGGTTTTGAACGGACTTCTGGGCGTCGTCCTGGGCTACTATGCCTTCCCCGCTATCCTCATCGGCCTCTTTTTTCAGGCAGTCATGTTCCAGCACGGCGGCCTCACGACCCTAGGAGTGAATGCTACGATCATGGGGGTGCCGGCGCTCCTGGCTTACTATCTATTTCGCGTCCGTAAGGTCTTCGACAAGGACAGCCGGAGCTGGACGGGGTTCTTTGGCTTCCTGGCTGGCGCCGGTGGTCTCGGGGTCGCGGCCCTCATGTCCTTCGTTCTCCTGGTGACCACCATCCCAGCGCATCTCGACGTCGAAGCGGAGCGTTTAGCCGTTTCGGTGCTCACCGTGGCTCACGTCCCGCTGATGATGATCGAGGGCGTCTTCACAGCCCTGGTCGTCCTTTTCCTCCAGCGGGTTCAGCCGGAACTCCTGGAGGATTGATGAGGCTTCACCTCGACGAATACTCGCACCTGGACTCCCCACTACACACCTGGGAGACTAGGTCAAAGCTCATCGGCTTCCTGGTCCTGATCTTCGCCTTCTCATTCGTGCAGGATCTGCGCGTGCTCCCAGCAATGCTGATTGTCACAGCCGCCATCTATGCCGTCTCCAGGTTGCCAGTCGCTTTTCTTCTTGCCAGGCTGCGTCTTCCTGGCTTCTTTCTGCTGATGATGGCGATCCTTTTGCCTCTCCTGTCGGGCCAGACAATCCTCTTCCGCATCGGGCCCGTGGTCGTGCGCGAGGAAGGTTGCCTTGATCTACTCCTCATCGTAGTCAAGTTCGTGTGCATCCTCACAACCGGATTGGTTCTCTTCGGCACAACACCCTTCGTGACCACCGTGAAGGCGATGCGCAGCCTCGGTCTCCCCGCCATCCTGGCTGACATGACCCTCTTCTCCTACCGGTATATCCACGAAATCGGCGGAGACCTGGAAATGATGGAGAGGGCGATGAGACTGCGTGGCTTCCGAGGCCGTAGCTTCAGGGGCCTGACCGCCCTGGCGTCGCTGGCCGGGAGCCTGCTAGTGCGCAGCTATGAACGATCCGACCTGGTCTACAAGGCGATGGTTCTGCGAGGTTACGGCCAACTGACACAGTCCCTAGACGACTTCCAAGTGCGAGCGGCCGACATCGCTCGCCTCTTCGCCATACTGTTGGTCGCAGCCGGCTTCGTCATCGCCGAGATACTGTAGGCGCGCTTCAATGGCGCGCCGGGCAAGTTGAAGGGGCAATCCACATGCAGAATGGAGCACTCAGTCCAAAGGATCTCGACCAAGATGAGGCCGTTCTGGTCATTTCTGGACTGGGATTCTCGTACCCCGACAAGTCTGCTGTCTTGCAAGACATCCGCCTAGCTGTACGGTCTGGGGAGCGGGTTGCCCTGATTGGCCCCAACGGGGCGGGCAAGACCACTCTCTTCCTGCTGGTGTGCGGAGTACTGAAGCCCGAGGCCGGAGAGATCTCGCTTTTCAACGAGCCAGTCGTGCCTGGGCGATTCCGGCCTGAAGTCGGGATGATCTTCCAGAACCCCGACGATCAGCTTTTCTGTCCTTCGGTGGAAGACGACGTGGCCTTCGGTCCCCTGAACCTCGGGTTGTCCAAAGAGGAAGTGGAGGCCCGGGTCAGGGATGCTCTCTCAATCACGGGGGTCCCAGACCTAGCTGCCCGACCACCCCACCACCTCTCGGGCGGTGAGAAACGGCTCGTCTCCATCGCCGGTGTTCTGGCGATGCGTCCCCGGCTTGTCATCTACGACGAGCCAACGGCCAACATGGACCTGCGCTACCGCCGTCGCCTGATCCGCTTTCTGCAAGGCTCAGAAGAAACCATGCTCATCGCCTCTCATGACCTGGAATTCATCTTGGAGGTATGCAACCGCGTCGTCCTGATGGACGAGGGGCAAGTTGTTGCCAACGGAAAGCCCCCAGAGCTGATGGGGAATATGCCATTGATGGAGGCACACGGCCTCGAAAGGCCCCATTCCCTCGTCCCCCACAGAGATCCCCACCACCTTGACAACACGGCGAAGACACACGGCCGCCCCGATGAACCTTGACACTCCGGGGGAGCCTACGTCACCAGTAACCTGGACGGCATCCTGAAGGGTCACAGCACGGAGATACCTTGGTGAGAACGTCCAGAAAAGCGAAGCATCGGGTTCGGAATCTGACGCCGTCTAACCAGCAGTATGTCGGAGATAGGTACCAAGACCAGTTGACAGTGGGATTCTGACTTCGCGGCGCTGTGCTCCTAGTTCGACCCTTCGTTATCGAACAGGGGCACGAACTCGAACTTCTCCACATCCACCAGGCCCTTGTCCGTGAGCTTGAGCCTAGGAATGACCGGCAGGGCCAGAAACGACATGGCCATGTAGGGGTTCGACACAGTGCAACCCAGGTCTCTGGCGGCCTGCTTGATCTTGTCCATCTCAGCCCTCACCTCCACCGCCGACTTCTCGGACATCAAGCCAGCAATGTGCAAGCGAACGGTCGCCAAGACCTTACCCTCCGCTGCCGCGACTAGACCCCCTTGCATCTTCACAATCTCCACCGCAGCAGTCATCATATCCAGATCGTTGGTGCCCACAACGATGATGTTGTGGGAATCGTGAGCTACCGAAGAAGCCAAGGCGCCCCGCTGCAAGCCAAACCCCTTCACAAACCCCAGGCCGATATTCCCGGAGGCTAGATGCCTTTCGATAACGGACAACTTCAAGATGTCTCGCTCCACATCGGCCACCGCCAACCCGCTCACCACCTTGACCTCCTCGATGAGCTCCGTGGTTACCAATTGGTTGGGTGTCAGCCCGATGACCCTGACTCGCGTGCCCTTAGCCTTGACGCGGAAGTGTTCCAGCTCTATCCAGGCCACGTTCACGGTACCTCTGAGTGGAACTGACGGCCGCTGGTCATCCATCACCAGCATCCGGCCATTCTCTGCCACGAGGCGTCCGCCACGGAAGACTTTCCTGATCTCGAAACTCTCGAAGTCATCGAAAATCACCATGTCGGCTCGATACCCAGGAGCTATGGCGCCAAGGTCCCGCAAACCAAAATAGTCAGCTGCATTGATGGTGGCCATCTGGATCGCCAAAATCGGTTGCAAGCCCAGACGCATCGCCTTCCTCACGATGCGATCCATGTGTCCGCGATCCAACAGGTCCCCCGGATCAACATCGTCGCTCACGAACATGCAGCGACGAGCGTTCTCGGGTGTCACCAAAGGCAGCAACGCCTCCATGTTTTTGGCCACGCTACCTTCACGAATCATGATGTACATCCCTCGCTGAAGCTTCTCCTTGGCTTCCTCGAAGGAACTGCTCTCATGATCGGAGGCTATACCGGCGGCGATATAGGCGTTCAAGTCCTTTCCGCTGAGATGGGGAGCGTGACCGTCCACTCGCTTGTCGCTGCCGATGCCTATCCTCTTCAAGATATCCTCATCGCTTCCCAAGACACCGGGATAGTTCATCATCTCCCCCACTCCAGCGACCCATTCCTCATCCAGCAGGGGAGACAGATCGTAGGACATCAACCGCGAACCTGCGGTTTCCAGGTCAGTCGATGGGACGCAAGAGGGCAACATGAAATACACCGCCAGCGGATTCCCCTTGCTCGACTCCATCATGTACCTGATGCCGTCCAGCCCCAGAACATTCGCTATCTCATGCGGATCAGCGATCACAGTCGTCGTCCCATGAGGCACCACCACCCGCGCAAACTCGGAGATGCGCAGCATGGAACTCTCAATGTGAACGTGGCCATCTATCAGGCCTGGACAGAGATATGCACCATTCAGGTCCAAGACCTCTTTGGCCTGATAATCGCCCAGACCCACCACACGTGTATAGGCAATGGCGACGTCGGCTTCGTGGATTTCGCCAGAGAGCACATTTACGAGGCGGGCATTCTTCAACAACAGTTCAGCCTCCTCTTCACCTCGAGCCACTCTGATGATCTGACCCAACTGCTCCATGGTGCACCTCCCTTCCCATCCAAGAAGATTGCTTACGAAAAGGCGGCCGGGAACCATGTGGCTCCCCACCGCCCTCTGGGTCCTACGAGCCGGTAAGTGCCGAGCTGCCAAGACCTACCGGGCTTCGAGATTGAATGTCAGACTTATGATCACCCAACGACCGTCCCTCTTGGCAAAGATCCACTGGTCACCGCCAGGAGCGTGATCTATGCCGATCGTGCTAGTGCTGATTACGGTAGCCGAATCACCGTCGATGGTCAATTCGACGTCGGGATGGGTTACTGAGCTGGGAGCGGAGGGGAAGATCTCGTTGACATACCTCTCGCGAATGGCCGTTATCCCATTCCAGACACGGTCGTCGGACGGGTTATCCGGCGTGTAATTGGCATCTGTCACCACCCCATCCTGGGCCCATATTTCCATCAGGCGATCTATGTCCTGGGAGACGACTCCCTCCGCCTCAGCATTGAGCAACTGCAAGACCGCTTCTTCGTCGCTGGCCGGTGTTGGAGTATCCGTGCCCCTGGGCCGAGGCGAGGGTATGCTTGCCGGCACACTGGGTACCTCTGGCGGACTGCAGGCGGACGCCAACATGGCGACGACAACACAAGTTGCGAGCAGCACCCTTTTCACCTTTCCCAAAGCCTCCATTTTTGGTAATATCATACCATACTCCGCTGGAATGTCAAACCTGCGTGGCTGTCGTGCGACCGACACTTGCTGCGGAAGCATCATCCAGGATGTGACAACCTTGACACGCGAAGATGAGGCTGTGACAGCGAACGTGATCTTCCTCTCACCCCATCTCGACGATGCGGCTTTGTCCTGTGGGGGGTTGATCGCCCACTTGATTCCGAATGGTGCAGAGGTTCTGGTGATCACGGTCTTCGCCGGTTTCCCCGCTCGCAGGGAGCCCTCGGCCTTGGCCGCCCAGTTGCATTCCCATTGGGGCGATCCCGCCGACCCGGTGGTACTGCGACGAAACGAAGACAAGAAGGCAATAGGGCTGTTGGGCGCAGATTGGCTTCATCTCCACTATCCAGAGGCCATCTACCGCTTCGAAGAGCCATCGTTCCTCTACTTGCGCAGCGGGGACCTGTTTGGCTCGCCGCATCCCTCCGACTCTGCTGTCGTGGCGCAGATCGCCGAGTCAGTGACAGAGATCTGCCATCCCGGTCAGACCGAGATACACGCCCCTTTGGCCATCGGCAACCACGTGGACCACCAATTGGTGAGAAATGCAGCGTTCATCCTGCTCCGCAGATCGTTCCGGGTCACTTTCTATGAGGACTATCCCTACGTGGAAGTACCAGGGGCGTTGACGATGGCCTTGGAAGGAACTGGTGTGACTAGATGGAGAGAGAAAGTTCAGGACCTCGAAGAGGACTGCCTGGCACAGAAAACCCAAGCTATCGCCCGATATGCCTCTCAGATGAACGAGCTATTCCAAGGCGCCGAGAAGATGGCTGAACGAGTAAGGGACTACTCACGTGCAGTGAGCACTGTGAGGGGATATGCCGAGAGGTATTGGCAGCCGTCGTCTGGCATGACACCCGAGGCAGAGAAGTAGCCCGCGTGGCTGCTTGGACCAGCCCGGCAAGTATGGTATAATCGCACGTGGCAAGAAATGGAACAGGTCCGCACTTTCGTCGCCATTGAACTGAACGACTTGATAAGGGAACAGCTGAGCAAGGCCCAGACACTGCTGAAGAGGAAGGGCATTGCGGCTCAGCTGCGCTGGGTGCAGCCGGAAAGTATCCATCTCACCCTCAAATTCCTCGGTAATGTGCCCGTGTCGAGACTCAAAGAGATAGTCATCGCCATCGAACAAGCCAGTAACGGCATCGGCCCGTTCTCCCTCAGTCTAGGCAGCCTCGGTTGCTTTCCCAGCCCTAGCCGACCCAGTGTGATCTGGATAGGGGTAGGCGGAGACACGAGAGAGCTCGCCCGCTTGCACACCAGGATGGACGATCGGCTGTCGGTCCTGGGCTATCCCACGGAGAAGCGGAGATTCACGCCCCACTTGACCCTGGCACGGGTGAACAAGCACGTCAATACCACAGACCGCCGACGCCTGGGAGGATTGACAGAGAGACTAGACGTTGATCTCGTCGGTGAGATGGAGGTACGTGAGATAACCTTGATGAAGAGCGATCTGACTCCGACAGGGGCCAAGTACACTCGATTGGCCGTCATAGAACTGGAGAGATAGAATGATCGTGGCAGTCATTGGCGACGGGCTCTGCTCTGCGGAGACTGCTCGGCTGGCGGAGGAAGTGGGACGACACTTGGCAGTGAACCAGGCCATGGTCATCTGTGGAGGACTAGGCGGTGTAATGGAAGCGGCCTGTCGGGGAGCCAAGAGTGCTGGCGGTCTTACCATCGGCGTGTTGCCAGGTCGCAGTTACCGCGATGCTAACCCATATGTGGATATCCCCATTGTCACAGGGATGGGAGAGGCACGCAACGTCGTCGTGGTGAGTTCTGCCCGCTCGGTCATCGCTGTCAGTGGAGGGTTCGGCACACTATCGGAGATCGCCCACGCCCTGAAGCTGGGGATTCCGGTTGTTGGCCTGGGCACCTGGCAACTCACCAAGGATGGCTGGGACGAACCGTGCGGCATCACCACCGCCACTGGCCCGGCCGACGCGGTGCAACAAGCGCTGGCGTTTGCAGGAAGGTGAAAGGAAGGCGGGCATGATATTCGAGGACCGAAATGAGGCAGGAAGAGCATTGGCCAGAGAGCTGAGCGCATTCAAGCAGCGAGATGATGTGATAGTCATGGGGATCCCCAGAGGTGGGGTGGTGGTGGCCTATGAGATTGCTCGCTTACTGGATGCGCCTCTTGACGTCTACATCACACGCAAGATCGGTGCGCCTCATAATCCCGAGCTGGCCATCGGGGCCGTGGCCAGCGATGGGACATTGATACTGGATCATCAGCTGGCGAAACGGCTGGGCGTATCACAGCAGTACATCGACGAGGAATCGGAGAGCCAGAAGCGAGAAATCCAGAGACGAATAGCTGAATACCGAGGAGACCTTCCACTGCCAGAACTGAAGGGCAAAGTCGTGATCCTTGCGGACGACGGCGTCGCTACCGGGGCCACCACCCTGGCCACAATCAAGGCGATCCGGACTCAGCGGCCCGCGGAGTTGGTGCTGGCAGTTCCTGTGGGGCCCCGAGACACCATGAAGAACCTGCGCAAGGAGGTTGACCAGCTCTTCTGCCTCCACACACCAGAGGTCTTCTGGGCTGTGGGGGCTTTCTACAACGTCTTTGACCAGACCTCAGACGAGGAAGTGAAGGCCCTGCTCCACCGAGACGAGCCACAGAAGAACTGATCTTCGTCGTTTGCCTCCGTCACTGCGCCTCAGGTGAGTCATCTGTGATCCCCCCCGTCTGCGACTTGGGGCCTGCCGCCAGCACAGCAGCCAGGTTGTGTGCGCCTCTCATGACCAGCCATGCCCCCCCGAACGACAGCGCAAGCAAAGCGACGACTCCGGCGATCTGAGCATAGAACTGCTGCGGCCAATCCGGCTGGAATCCAGACCTCACCACCAGGCCAGAGACCCCTTGCCCCGTAATAGTCAGGTACTCCCTCGCACCGATACCATTCCATCCCTGCCCGCTAGAACCGTCAGCGAATATCCCCAGGGCCAGCAAACCCCAGACTCCAGGAATGACATGCATGGCGACAGAGGCAGTAGGGTCATCAAGGCGCAGCTTGGTCTCTGCCAGGTAGATGGTCAGTGGAAGCAGCAGTCCTGCTACCGCACCGATGGCCAGCGCAGCCCAAGGGGGAACAAAGGCACAGGAAGCACTAATGGCCACCAGAGCGGCCACGACACCTCGGGCCACCATCAGCGGATCCACGCGTCCAGTGGCAAACCAGATGTAAACGGCGCTCACCAGAATCCCCCCAGAGGCCGCCACGAGAGCATTGACTGCCATTTGAGCATAGGATACGTTTGCTGTGAGCAATGGGTT
This sequence comes from Chloroflexota bacterium, assembly GCA_030613785.1. Lineage (GTDB taxonomy): Bacteria > Chloroflexota > Anaerolineae > UBA7937 > B3-Chlor > JAUWLF01. The sequence goes on from JAUWLF010000001.1 coordinate 94,424, forward strand.
GCCCACAATCAGGCCAAACCAGCCCAGCAACAGGAGGAAGGAGCCCAGCAAGGCCAATAATGGGAAGTGGACAGGTGGCGGTTCCAGTGGCTCATCACACCTTGCTAGTCTGCTGCCGAAGGTCAATATGGCTGCCAGGGCCACTAGACCTCCCGCCGCCTGTATCGTGCCCGAGCCAGCGAAGTCGATGAAACCATGCCCCAGCCCAAGGTTTGCACCCAGTTGCGACAGCCATCCCCCTCCCCACACCCAGTTGCCGTAGATGGGATACACGACAACTGCATGGAACAGCCCCAGCCCAATCAGAGCCAAGAACCCCAGACGCCGGGCCAAAGCCAACATAACGATGGTCACAGCCGTGGCCGCCAGAGCTCCCTGGTATAGAAACAGAATCAGGAGCTCCGCCTCGAGGCTGCGCCTAAGCAGAAGGAAGCCGTCCAGTCCTATGATGCCCCAACCTGTCCCCAAGACCCTATCCACTGGCGACCATTCCGAGACCAGTTCCCCGCTGCCCTGAAGATTGGAGAACAGCCCCAGACCGCCAAATTGGAAGCCGAACCCTATCACAGCATAGACGAGGACTCCTAGGGCTACGCCTATCAAACCCATGACGGCGACCGTGGCGGCTTCTTTCTCGTTGGAACGCCCCACCGCTATCATGGTCAGACCCGCTGGCACTAGGAACGCGAGAAAGGCTCCAGCCAAGGACAGATCGATGTCGGCCACAGAGACAGCCATGGACACCGCTCCTTGAGAGAACCCCGTGTCGCCGAGGAATAAGGCGGCCACCACCCCCACCACTGTAGCGCCCCAGAGTACCATGATAGACATACGGCGTGCCTCCTCTGTCGTCGAGAACCATTCTACCACACGTCAACCGCAAAGGGTACAAGGTACTATTTTCCTATTGCCAAGCATGGCAAAACGATGTACAATAAAGACAATCACGCGAGCAAGGATGAGAAGTATGAAAGCGCAAATGACCATAGCTCGCGAAGAAGGTAGAACACAGATGGGAATGGAGAAGTTCCTTTCGGCGGGTGATATGGTGGATATGGTGGGTTGTTGCGAAGTCACACCCACTGGAGCCTTGAACTGGATCGACTCAGCCAAGTCACCTGTCTTCAATACGCTTGGCGAGCACTACCGCATCCTGAGGACTGACTACACCGCCTTTCTACACAGATGCGCGATGTTCATGGATGAAGGTCTCTTCGGGAGAACCAGGGCAAAGAAGCGCATCCTGATTGTAGATGACGAGCCGGCGGTCCTGTCCTTCATCGAGGCCACCCTGCACCTCGAAGCCGAGTACGAGCTTGCCACAGCTTCTGACGGCCTCGAAGCTGCACACCAACTCGCCATCTTCGAGCCAGACTTGGTAGTCCTGGACATCATGCTACCCGGTATGGACGGCTTTGAGATCTGTCGAAGACTGAAGTCGGACCCAGCGATGTCTCGCGTCAAAGTGCTTGTGGTGACAGGCTTCGCCACTGAGGAGAACATCGAGAAGATACTGCACTATGGCGCCGATGACTACCTCGCCAAGCCCCTGAAGCTCGAGGATCTGAAAGCAAGAGTCCACCAACTCCTGGCCGACGTAAAATGATGCTACCCTCAACCCCCGCAGTTTGACATGGTGAAGGCGGAATGTGCCGCAAGCCAGCCAACATCCTGGGGGCGGGAACAGTCCAGGTCACATCCTCTTTGTCAGGACGGAGCACGACGAACACCGACGCTTCACGAGTGACTCCTTGAGATGGCACCCTGCTGATACGGTTGGAGACGACTTCACGGCAGCTTCTGCCTGCGAAGGAATGTGAGCCCGATTGACTGGACAGACGTAGTAGAGCAGCGGATCAGAGAAGCCCAGGAAAGAGGCGAATTCGACAACCTGGTTGGTCAGGGCCAGCCCTTGGACCTCAGAGAGAACCCTTTTGTCAGGCCCGCGTGGCGCCTGGCGTATAGGATTCTGACGAATGCGGGCTTCTCACCGGATTGGATTGAGCTGGACAAAACGGTAAGGGCCGAGCTGGCAGAATGCCGCAAGCTGCTGGAAGGCCAGTTGGTCTGGGCCAGAAAGGTAGCGTCTTCGGGAAGGAGTGACCAGGAGCCGGTCTCTGGACTGGCTGACCTGTATCAATGGACCGTCGCCCGATACACCACTCTGGCAGAGAGAGCCAACGAGAACATCGAGCTCCTCAACCTAATCACACCCGGGATGTTCCTACAAAGGCACAAGATCTGCATCGCGGAGGAGCTTCGTAGATTCCGACGACGCTGGCCGCAGAGCAGACAGAACCCTATAACGGATCCCACTCTGTTTGTCCACCGCCACACATCGAGTTGACGGCACGCGTGGACCTGAGCACTTCGCTCAGTCGGCTCGGAGAATAGCCGCCTACTTCCATCATCGGATCGCCACTTCCATGGTGGTTGATGTCACGGGCACGGTGAGAAGAACCCGGTCCTGTCATTTGATCCTGCCGCAGCATGGTGGCGGACCCTCCTAGCTCTCCGGAGACACCTCTCTCACGCCGTGCGCAAGCTGCCAAGGGACTGAACAGTCGCCCTGCCGGCACAGCGCCAGCCACTCATCCCGTGCGCGACCCACAAGCAGACACGGGCCACGGTGCCCCCTGAGCACAATGGCGTTACTAGCCAAAACCTGCCTCATGTGCTATTATTCCAGGCTGTCGCAGCGTGCCTGGGACACATGAATGAAGCTCTAGAACTCGAACACTGGAGAGGAGATAGTGACATGAGCGAAGTGGTTATTGTCAGTGGTGCCAGGACGGCCATAGGTACTTTCGGGGGAGCCTTGAGAGATGTTCCTGTCGTGGAACTTGGGGCTCTTGTCATCAAGGAGGCCCTGCGAAGGGCGGGCCTGCGGCCCAAATCCGGCGAGGACCTGCTCCAGTATGCACCAGACAGCCTGATGGGCGTCGGCGTGATCGACCTGGAGAGGCAGCATTACGACTGGGATGAAAGTCTCAGAGAAGTACAGGTCGACGAAGTGATCATGGGGCATGTGATTCAGGGAGGGCAGGGCCAGAATACCGCCAGACAGGCCACGATCCACGCTGGACTTCCGAAGGAGACCAACGCTTTCACGGTGAACAAGGTCTGCGCCTCAGGATTGAAGGCCATCACTCTCGGGGCGCAGGCGATTGAGCTTGACCAGGCTGAAGTAGTGGTGGCCGGAGGCATGGAGAACATGAGCCAAGCCCCCTACGCCCTGCCCAAGGCCAGATGGGGCTACAGAATGGATATTACGGGCGCTGGCAAGGTGACTGACCTCATGGTTCACGACGGGCTATGGGAGATATTTTACGGTTATCACATGGGTCTCACAGCCGAGAACATAGCACAGAGATATGAAATAGCGAGGGAGGAACAGGACAAGCTCGGGCTCCTCAGCCACCAGAGGGCGCGAAAGTCTATTGCCGAGGGCATCTTTGAGAAGGAAGTTGTGCCGGTCGTGATTCCTCAGAGGAAGGGCGAGCCGGTGGTGTTCGACATGGACGAGCGCCCCATGGATACGAGCCTCGAGAAGATGGCCAGGCTGAGGCCAGCCTTCAAGAAAGATGGCACAGTCACCGCGGGCAACGCCTCTGGGATCAACGACGCTGCGGCAGCCCTCGTGCTGATGTCCAAGGAGAAGGCCGAGGAGCTGGGACTCGAACCCGTGCTGACACTGAAATCCTACGCCTCCGGCGCTGTTGACCCCGCCTACATGGGTCTGGGAGTCGTCCCAGCCGTCAGGAAGGCGCTGGAGACAGCAGGCCTGACCATTGGCGACATGGAGGTCATCGAACTCAACGAGGCTTTTGCCGCCCAGACCATAGCCTGCATGCGAGAGCTGGCGATTAGCATGGAGAACACCAACGTGCACGGGGGAGGCATTTCACTAGGGCACCCCATTGGGTGCACCGGGGCCCGCCTGATGGTGACCATCATGCACGAGATGCTGAGGGAAGATCTGAAGCTCGGGTTGGTGAACATGTGTATCGGCGGCGGCCAAGGGATGGCCGCCGTAGTGGCCAGATAGGCAGGAGCATCGGCAATGAGACCCATTCGAGCTTTCTCCATCTGAACGAAAGGAACGATATGTCGAAAGACACGGAGATCGTTATCGTCGGTGCAGCCAGAACAGCCATCGGTCGATTCGGAGGAACTACATCCCGCATCCCGGCTGTGGAACTGGGCGCTGTGGCCATTGCGGGGGCAGGGGAGCGAGCTGGCATAGATGCTGACACGATAGACGAGGTGCTCATGGGCCAGGTCATCCAGGCCGGCTGTGGCCAGGCACCGGCCCGCCAAGCAGCGCTCAAGGCAGGGCTACCCGCCACCGTGGGAGCGACGACCGTGAACAAGATCTGCGGCTCTGGGTTGAAGACGGCGGCCATGGGCGCCAACGCCATCATCGCTGGCGAGGCCGAGATGATCGTGGCGGGGGGCATGGAGAGCATGAACATGGGGCCGCACCTGATGCCCAATGCCCGAACGGGCTACCGGCTGGGGAACGCGGTACTCATTGACGCCACGGTCCACGATGGACTGTGGTGCGCGATTGACAACTGGCACATGGGCAATGCCGCCGAGCTCATCGCGGATGCCATGAGCATAACCCGTGAGGAGATGGATGAGTTCGCCCTGGGAAGTCATGGCAAGGCCATCAAGGCCATCAACGAAGGGAAGTTCGACGCGGAGATCGTCCCCGTCACAGTGCCACAGCGGAACGCGGACCCTATCGTGTTCGATACCGACGAGAACCCCCGCGCGGACACCAGTCTGGAGACGCTAGCTCAACTCCGACCCGCCTTCAGGGAAGATGGAAAGTGTACCGCCGGCAACTCCTCGGCCATCACCGATGGTGCGGCAGCGGTGGTGATCACCAGCGCACGGAAGGCCAGAGACCTCGGAATCGAGCCTTTGGCGCGTATCACTGGCTTCGCGCAGGCGGCCGTAGAGCCGAAGTGGGTCTTCTTTGCCCCAGTCCACGCCATAGAGACCCTGCTCCAGAAGACAGGTCACAAGCTGGCTGATTTTGATCTGCTGGAGATCAATGAGGCGTTCGCCTCGCAGAGCCTGGCTGATGGGAGGAAACTCGGCCTGGACTGGGAGAGGCTGAACGTGAACGGAGGTGCGATCGCCCTGGGACACCCCATCGGTTGCAGTGGAACTCGTATCCTGGTGACTCTCATCTACGCCATGAGGGACCAAAGGGCGAACCTGGGCCTGGCTGCTCTCTGCCTTGGCGGCGGAGAGGCCGTGGCCATGAGCATAGAGATGTAGTATGGGCAAACAAAGCGGCAGTCGCGCAGATGCGGTGCCTTCACACCAACCGGGCAACGGGTCTAGCTAGAGAATCGTCAGCGCGTCGGATGGAAGCCACTGAGCGCTTCACGCTGCTGATCTCATGTCTGCTTGAGAGGAAGACATGATCCTGGAAGATAGAGTGGCTATCGTTACCGGAGCCGGACAGGGCATAGGCCGGGGAATCGCTTTGAAGCTCGCCGAGAAGAGAGCACATGTCGTCGTTTCCGACATCAATGGGCAGACCGCAAGAGAGACCGCCACAGAGGTGCGTGCTTTCGGTCGCAGAGCCCTCGCGTTGCAGGCAGATGTCTCGAATCGCGCCCAGGTCGAGAAGATGGTGCAGGCTACCTTACAGGAGTTTGGCACCGTAGACATCCTGATAAACAACGCCGGCATCGCTCGCAGCGCCACGCTGCTCAAGTTGACAGACAAGGACTGGGACGAGGTTCTGGCCGTGAACCTGAAGGGCATCTTCCACACCACTCAGGCGGTAGTCCCCCACATGATGGCGGCACGCCACGGCAAGATCGTTAACATCTCCTCCATCTATGGCCGAACCGGCACATTGGGCGACTCGAACTACGCCGCCTCCAAGGCTGGGATGATTGGTTTCACCAAGAGCATGGCTCGTGAACTAGCCCGCTATGACATCAATGTCAATGCTATACTGCCGGGCATGATTGACACACCCCTCTTGCAAGGCATTCCAGACCACTACCTCCAGCCCATGATCGAGGAGATCCCTCTCGGGCGAGTGGGCACCCCCGAAGATATCGGCAATCTAGCCGCCTTCCTGGCCTCGGATGAGGCGCCATACATCACAGGCGCCGCCATCGAGGTCGCTGGCGGGTGGAGAATGTAGTCCAGAAGACGGAGATTAGGGATGAATATTCAGAAGGTGGGTGTCGTCGGTTGTGGGCTCATGGGTTCTGGCATCGCGGAGGTGTGTGCCCGCAACGGCTACGATGTCGTCGTCCTGGACCTCACAGACGGAATCCTGAAACAGGGCCTGGGTAGAATAGAGAAGTCGCTCTCTAAGGCAGTATCCAAGGGCAAGCTCTCGGAGGAGGCGAGAGGAAAGACCCTTTCCAGAATCAGCGTGACCACCAAGCCAACCGACCTTGCCGACCGAGACCTGGTTATCGAGGCAGTCCTAGAGGATCTGGAGGAGAAGAAGAAAGTGTTCGCTGAACTGGACCAGATCTTGGGCCCAAACTCCATCATCACCACCAATTCGTCCTCGCTCTGCGTCATTGAGATGGCCTCGGCAACCGAGCGAGGAGACAAGGTTCTGGGAACACACTTCTTCTACCCAGCACCCATCATGCCACTGATAGAGCTAGTGCGCACCATCCTTACGAGCGACGAGACGATGAGCACTGCGCAGGAGTTTGCTGCATCTATAGGCAAGGAGACCATCGTAGCAAAGGACAGGCCCGGATACGTGTGCGCACGATTGATCATCCCTTTCCTGCTGGACGCCGTGCGTGCATGCGAAGAGGGACTGGCGTCGAAAGAGGACATAGACACAGCCTTGGAGATGGGAATGAACCATCCTATGGGGCCATTGACGGTGGTAGACTTCTTCGGACTGGATACGTTGCTGTTGATCGCCGACGGCCTATTCGAGGAGTTCAAGGACCCTCGGTTCGCGGCCCCTACGCTCCTCAGGCGAATGGTGGCAGCTGGGCATTTCGGTCGGAAGACCGGCGAAGGGTTCTATCAGTACTGAGGAGGAACCATCATCATGGACTTCAGTCTTACCGACGAACAGCGGATGATTCAGGAACTGGCCCGCGACTTCGCCACAGAGGTATTAGCCCCTGCTGCTCCCATCATAGATCAAACGGAGGAGTATCCTTTTGAGAACTGCCGGCGGATGGGGGAACTGGGACTGATGGGGATAGAGGTGCCCGAGGAGTATGGAGGCACCGACGCTGACACGGTGAGCTATGTGGTGGCGCTGGAAGAGGTGTCCAAGGCCTGCGGTTCAAGCGGAACCATCATGTCCGTCAACAACTCTCTCGTCTGCCACGGCTTGGCGGTGCACGGCACACCTGAGCAGCGAGAGGAATACCTTCGCCCGGCGGCGTCGTTTGAGCGGATCGGCACTTTCAGCCTTTCTGAGCCCCAGGCAGGTTCCGACGCGGCCAGTCTGCGTACCAAGGCTGTGCGTGACGGGAACTACTACCTCGTAGACGGCGCCAAGAACTTCATCAGCAGTGGCGACGTCGCTGATTTCCACATCGTGTTCTGCGTCACTGATCCTGATGCCGTACCCAAACACCGCGGCATTAGTTGCTTGCTGATAGACACCGACACTCCCGGTTTTTCAGCTGGGAAATCCGAGGAGAAATTGGGCATCCGAGCAGCTCACACCGCCGCTTTGTATTTCGAGGATTGTCGAGTCCCCGTCGCCAACCGCCTCGGAGAGGAGGGTCAGGGTTTCAGAATCGCCATGGAGGTCCTGGATGCCGGGCGCATCGGCATCGCCGCCCAAGCCTTGGGGATAGGTCAGGCTGCTTTCGAAGCGTCCAGAGACTATGCCTTGGAACGAGAGCAGTTTGGCAAACCACTGGCCCGACACCAGGCGATACAGTTCATGATCGCTGACATGGGTACCAGGCTCGAGGCCGCGCGACTCCTGACCTTCAAGGCAGCGCTGAAGAAGCAGCGCAAGGAAAGATTCTCTCTCGAAGCGGCCATGGCCAAACTGTACGCCTCAGAGTCTGCCACGTGGGTTACCTACAAGGCCATCCAAATCTATGGCGGATATGGGTACATGAGAGAATACAACGTCGAACGGTATTTCCGGGACGCCAAGATCACCGAAATCTATGAGGGTACATCAGAAGTGCAGCGCATGGTCATCGCCAGGCAGATGCTGCGAGACTAGCATGCAATCTCATGAAGGGCCGACAGAGACAGAGAGCCAGATCAGGAGAATCAAATGAGCGTGGATCCCAAAACCCAGAAACTGCGTGAGATGAGGCAGCAAGCTCGGTTGGCCGGTGGCCAGCAACGCGTGGATGCCCAGCACGCCAAGGGCAAGCTTACAGCTCGGGGACGTTTGGACCTGCTTCTGGACGAGGGCTCCTTCCGCGAACTGGACATGTTTGTGACCCACCGCACTGCAGGATTTGGCCTGGAGGACAAGAAGTTCCTCAGCGATAGTGTAATAACCGGTTGGGGCACTATTGATGGCCGTCTTGTCTACGTGTTTTCCCAAGACTTCACGGTCTTCGGCGGCTCGCTGGGAGAGGTGCATGCTGAGAAAATCTGCAAGGTCATGGACCTCGCTGCGAAGAACGGCGCACCAGTGATCGGCCTCGACGACTCCGGTGGGGCTCGCATCCAGGAAGGGGTGGTTTCCTTGGGTGCCTATGCCGATATCTTCCTGCGCAACACACTCTCCTCTGGCGTTATTCCCCAGATATCTGCGATCATGGGGCCTTGCGCGGGTGGTGCGGTATACTCCCCGGCGATAACCGACTTCATTGTCATGGTCAAGGGAACCAGCCACATGTTCATAACCGGCCCCAGTGTCATCAAGACCGTGACTCGCGAGGAGGTGACCTTCGAGGAACTGGGCGGAGCGAAGACCCACAACACCCTTAGCGGAGTAGCGCACTTCGCCGCCGAGGACGAGGAGGATTGCATGCGCATCCTTCGTGAGCTTTTCAGCTACATCCCACAAAACAACATGGAAGACCCACCGCTACTCACGCCCTCCGATGACCCTCTACGCATGGATGAGGAACTGGACTCCATGGTTCCCGACAGCTCCACCAAACCCTACGACATGAAAAAGATCATCCGCCGAATCGTGGATCATGGACGCTTCTTGGAGGTCCATGAGCACTGGGCGCAGAACATCGTCATAGGCTTCGCTCGTCTCAACGGGCGTTCGGTGGGCATCGTGGCTCAGCAGCCAGCCGTGCTCGCTGGTGTCCTGAACATCGATTCCTCCGTTAAGGCGGCTCGTTTCGTTCGCTTCTGCGACTGCTTCAACATCCCCATCATCACCTTCGTGGACGTTCCTGGTTTCTTGCCTGGAGTAGCCGAAGAGCATGGCGGCATCATCCGACACGGCGCCAAGCTCCTCTATGCTTACTGTGAGGCAACGGTGCCCAAGATCACCATCATTACGCGCAAAGCATACGGGGGAGCCTATGTCGTCATGAGTTCCAAGCACATTCGCGGCGACATCAGCTATGCCTGGCCCACCGCTGAGATCGCGGTCATGGGGCCTGGCGGCGCCGTGAACATCATCTTCCGAAAGGAGATAACGGCGGCCGAGGATTCCGAGGCCGAGAGGGAGAGGCTCAGCCAAGAGTACCGGGAGAGCTTTTCCCACCCCTACGTCGCCGCTTCCCGAGGCTACATTGATGATGTCATCGAACCTCGAGAGACGCGCCCACGACTAATCGAAGCGCTGGAAACCTTACAGAACAAGCGGGACCGCAACCCGCCCAAGAAGCACGGGAACATCCCATTGTAGCAGGCGTTCCTCGAACTGGACATATTCTCGGATAGTACTATGACACACTACACCATTGTGTTCGATGGAGGGAGTCGCGGTAACCCTGGAGTGGGATACGGCAGTTACGCCCTGCGGCGAAACCGGGATGGCAAATTGAGGAAGAGGCGCTTGAGATTCGGGGAACAGGTAACCTCCAACGAGGCGGAATACCAGGCTCTCATCGAGGCCCTGGAAGACCTGATCGGAACCATACGGAAAGCCGGTCGCTCCCCGAAGGATTTCTCTGTGGAGATCAAAGGCGACAGCCGACTCATCATGCACCAGATAGAGGGTTCCTGGAAAACCAAGAGCCTGAATCTGATGCCGTTGCGAGACAAGGTCGAGGAGTTGTTAGCCGAGCTGGGCCCCTTCGAGCTGACCTGGCAACCTCGCAGGGAGAGCGTCAAGCTGCTTGGACATTGAGACCGGTGCACATGACTTGAGTGAAGCCGAAAGGACTATCGCTTAGTCGCTAGCCGCGAAAAGCCGCATGAACTCGCCCATGTACTTGATGGCTTGTATGTAGTCGCTAAGACGGATGTTCTCGTTTGGAGCGTGAATTCTGGACTTCGCGTGGCCCACTCCGACCCCAGAGACCGCCGGTATGCCCAGCGCCTGGCTCAACTCGTACATGGGCCCACTCCCCGCCATCAAAGGATAGACAACCGGATCCCGTCCGTAGACGAGCTTGGCGGCCTCGACTGCAGCCCTGGCTACGGGGGCGTCGGGAGAGGACTGAGCCGGATGCTCCCCGGACATAGGAACGATGTCCACGTCCTCGAACCCCCTGCGGTCGAGGTGCTTGCGCAGCAAGTCCAACACCAGCTCTGGTTCAAGATCGGGCACCAGGCGAAAATCCAGCTTCACCATAGCTTCGCTGGGGAGAACTGTTTTCGAGCCTTCACCGGTGTAGCCAGCCCATATGCCGCAGATAGTACACGTCGGCGCGTAGAGAAGGCGCTTGACCGCATCTATCCCCTCCGCCCCGCCCAGGAACTGCGGAATCCCGAAGTCCTTCCTAATCTGTTCCTCCTCAAAGGGGATCTTCTTTAGAAGCTCCATCTCCTCCATCGGCGGCTCAGCCACATGGTCCATCAAACCATCCACGGTGATGCGATCCCGTTCGTCCTTCAGCGTGTTCAAGGCCCACACGAGCCGCCACACAGGGTTGGGGATCAATGGCGCCCAGGAGGAGTGAATATCTCTGGAAGCACCTTTGACTCGCAACTCCAAGTACTGAATGCCCTTCAGTCCCAGGTACAGTGCAGGCCGCCCGCACATATCTTTCGCCGCGCCCTCCCACAGGAGACCATCAGCCCCCAACAGCAACTCCCCGTTCTCCGCCACAAACTGCGCCAGGTGTGGGCTACCTATCTCCTCCTCCCCTTCGAAGAAGAACTTGACCTTCAACGGGAGCTCGCCCACCGTTGCTTGATAAGCCTCGATAGCCTGCAACCGTGAGACCAGGTCACCCTTGTTGTCGGACACTCCTCTGCCGTAGAGGAAACCTTGGCGAATCTCCGGGGAGAACGGTTCCGATTCCCACTGGTCCAGCGGCTCCGGGGGCTGAACGTCGTAGTGGTCGTAGACAACGAGGGTCCTATCCCCACTCCCCATCTCGCCGTAGACGACCGGCGGCGCACCCGCCACTTGGATCAACCGAGCATCTGCGCCAATGGCCTGCAACATCTCGAGAACCATGTCTGCCGTCTCCGTCAGGCCCAGTTTCTGTGCAGCCACACTTGGCTGGCTACACAGGTTCTTCAGCTGGGCCAGAAAACGATCCTCGTTTGCATCCACATAGGCGTGAAATCTATCCAAAGGTCTCTCCTTTCTCAAAGGCCATGAGGCAGGCACGGCTATCAAAGGCAATCCATCCCTTTGATACCGATACTCGCGAAACGGCTAGGCTCCCGGAGTGCCAAAGAGGCCGAAAAGCATGGACACCAAAGTCATGACGACCAGGAAGATGCAACCAGCGAAAACGCCCTCCGCTATCCCCTGACCTCTGGTACGCTGCTCGCTTCTGAAGTAGGTCATGATGATGACGAACGTCAGGGGCATAAAAAAGGCAGCCAACACACCCACAAAAGGCAACTGCATGCCCAGCTGCGCCACGAGTGGAGTCAGCAGCACAACCACCACCCCTATGGCCACATTCTGACTAACCAGCGTCCAGTCCATCCCTGACCGCGTACCCCTATCCTTCTTGGACATCGCTCTAGCCCCCAACCTTCTGAGTGATGAGAGTGTCGGAAAGCGCTTCTCGAAGCTGCCGCTGGATTAGTAATCCAGCGGACGGCAGGATTGCAAATCCCGCCGCAGCATAAGGTTGTCGGGTTTTTTCTACACCCTCGCCTGATAACATTGGTCAAAAGGAAAGACGTGTGGTATATTTCAGGAAAACCAAGGATTGGAACTCTTCTCGCGTCCTATGGTCGTGGGGGGGCCATGCCCTGTATACACAGTCGTCGTGTCGGGCATGGTGAAGAGCTGGTTCTTGATGCTCTGTATCAGAGTATCCCAGTCTCCCCCAGGGAGGTCAACCCGACCAACGCCCATGGCAAACAACGTGTCGCCGCAGAAGACCACACCATCAGCTGCAAGGGATATGCTGCCCGAGCTGTGCCCGGGTGTGTGGATGACGTGCAGACTGTCGTCTCCAAAGACGATGTCATCCCCCTCCTCTAATAGCACATCCGCGGGAGGACCCGGACTAAGAACCCCCAACATGCGGGCGAACTCCCCCTGATCGGTGATCAACCATTCTGCATCGGCGTGATGAATGGCTATCATCGCGCCTGTGGCCTCTTTGAGTGGTCGGTTGGCTGCTATGTGATCAATGTGACCGTGGGTATTGACGATGTACTTGATGGAGAGGCCAAGCTGCTCAACTTTGCTCAGGATAGAGGAAGCGTCGCCACCGGGGTCGATGATGATGCCAGCCTTGGTATCCTCACAGCCCACCACATAACAGTTGGACTGTAGCATACCGACAACCAATCGTTCAATGATCATGTGCCTTTCCCTATGTCAAAAATTCACTTCCGTAATTCTATGCGCCTGGATATGCTTTGTCAACTATGGTGCGATTGCACAAGGAGGGTGAGGGTTTGCGTCTATCGAAGCTCTTTGGTAACACGTTGCGTGAGGTGCCTGCAGAAGCAGAGATGATAAGCCACCAACTGCTCCTGCGAGCAGGGATGATTCGCCAGTTGGCCGCTGGTATCTATAGCTATCTGCCTCTTGGGTGGAGAGTGCTCCAGAAGATTGAAGACGTCATGCGCAGAGAGATGAACGCCATCGGTGGACAGGAGATGCGGATGCCAACGGTGCACCCAGCCGAACTCTGGCAGGAAACGGGTCGGTATTCCGAGGCTGGCCCGGTGCTGGTACGATTTCAGGACCGGAACCGGCGACAACTCGTGCTGGGCATCACTCATGAGGAGGTGATTACCGACCTTGCGCGACGGGAGATAAGCTCCTACCGCCAATTACCTTTCATGGTGTATCAAATACAGACCAAGTTTCGAGACGAACCTCGGTCCCGGGGCGGCCTGGTCCGCGTGAGGGAATTCACTATGAAGGATGGCTATAGCTTCCACGCGGACCGAGCTGACCTCGACTTATACTACCCCAGGGTCTACCAGGCATACGCCGATATCTTCCGCGCGTGCGGAGTGGACGCGCTGGTGGTCGAAGCTGATCCAGGCCTGATGGGGGGGGCTGCCTCCCATGAGTTCATGCTCGTCAGTGAGGCTGGCGAAGATACGTTGGTGATATGCGACCACTGCGGCTATGCGGCCAATGCTGAGAGCGCCGTGGCGCACAGAAAGGAACTACAGAAAGACCACCCGCGAGAAGTAGAAGAAGTCGCCACGCCAGGGATGACCTCCATCGAGGAAGTGGCCAACTACCTCGGCGTCAGGGCGGAGCAGACCCTGAAGGCTATCTTCTATATGGCGCCAGACGGACTACTCTTTGTGGTCATCCGAGGCGACCTGGAAGTCAACGAAACGAAGCTGGCCAATCTGGTGCGAGCCGCTGATCTCCGCTTGGCCCTTGAGGACGAAGTTGCAAGTGCGGGCATAGTGGCAGGCTACGCATCACCCATTGGTCAACGTGACAAGGCAAGAGTAGTGGCCGATGAGTCAATCTCATCCGGAAGCAACTTCATCGCCGGGGCGAACAAGGAAGGCTACCACCTGCGCAACGTCAACTACCCGCGTGACTTCGAGGCCGACCTCATGGGCGACATCGCAGCCATCCATGAAGGAGACCTCTGCGCTCGATGCGAGAAGAAGCTCAGCACAACCAGAGGCATTGAGCTAGGTCATATCTTCAAGCTGGGCACCAAGTATAGCGAAGCCATGGGGGCCACCTTCCTCGATCACGAGGGCAATGAACTGCCCGTGGTTATGGGCTGCTACGGCATTGGTTCGGGGCGATTGATGGCAGCGGTCGTCGAGCAATGCCACGATGAGCGAGGCATCATTTGGCCCCCGAGTGTTGCTCCGTACCACATCCATCTGATAGCCCTGGGAACTGACTCGGATGTGATCGAGACAGCGGAGTCTGTCTATCAAGAACTGCACTCCAAGGGGTGCGAAGTTCTATACGATGACCGAGATGAGACGGCAGGGGTGAAATTCAACGATGCCGACCTCATCGGCATCCCGCTGCGCATGACAATTAGCAAACGTAGCTTGGATGCCGGAGGCGTTGAAGTGAAACGGCGCCAGGAGAAGGAGTATCGAATCGTTTCCTTGGGAGCCATTGAGCAGACTACCAAAGCTCTTCTGGGCTGAGTTCGCGAGCGACGAGCATGCGTGCCCCTCGAGCGGGCACTGCTCAAACACCTGGACTTGTAAGATGATGGTGTTGCACGACGAGAAGCCTGCCAGCGGGAGAGGACCAATTCGGACGGATTGAAGAGACCAGAATTGATCAGCGCTTCCAGTTGCCTCGGACACCAGGCAGGTCTCGAAAGAACCCCCCATCCTCCGCGCACGTGCGTCGGAACCCTCGCAAGAATCGATAAGAGATGATGGCTTCTCCCCAGGTCCATTCAGTCCCTGAGTCCTGCGGCTACGGAATTCGCTAGGTCCCACCGGACAGACCCCAGGCCTGCCATCCAAAGAACACGCCACATGGGGTATTGGCAGAAGCCAACACCGACTTGGTGCACGCGGATTCCGAGCAAGCTCGAGCCCTGCAAGGCGTCCCTGTGACTGTCGGACGAATCCTGCTGTATCTGCAATACAGGCCTGGGTCCGAGGGGCTTTCTTCCACAGTCTCTCGGCACGGCGCTTGCACACTGCTCACGAATGTGGTATAATGTTCAACGCATAGTCGCTCTCTTTGGAAAGTGGGGCATCCCCACTTTTCTTATTATCGACGTTGGAGACAGCTCATCACGTCGCTGTTCTCCATCTCGGACAAACCGCGGCCTTGACGCCGTGGGGCAGTTCATTGAAGGATCCTTTCGAGATGAAGACTGATTTCATCAGAGCCATCAATCAAGTCTGTGCCGAAAGAAGACTGACCGTCGAGGTGGTCTTGAGCGCACTTGAACAGGCGCTCGTTTCCGCTTACAAGCGGGACTTTGGCCTGACTCCATATATCGAAGCCAAGATCGATCCCTCTTCGGGAGAGGTGAGCATCTTCGCCGGCAAAGAGGTAGTGGAGAAGGTCGAAGACCCCCAGACCGAGATGGATCTGGCCGAGGCCATAAGCATCAAACCCGATTCCCAGCTAGAAGACGTTGTCTTCGTGGAGACCACGCCCCCAGACTTCGGCCGGATAGCTGCTCAGACAGCCAAACAAGTGATTCTGCAGCGCATCAGAGAAGCAGAACGTGATGCTCTCTATGAGACTTACACCGGACGAGAAGGTGAGATAGTCAGCGGGACTGTGCAGAACATAGATGCCAGAGGCGTCACTGTGAACTTGGGTCGCATCGAGGCTCTGGTGCCTCGCAGCCAACAAGTGCCCAACGAACGCTATTACATCAAGCAGAAGCTACGCGTGCTGATCCTGGAGGTGAACAGAACCAATCGGGGACCAGAGATCATAGCTGCGCGCTCCCACCCTGACATGCTCCGCCGTCTGCTGGAAGTCGAGGTACCAGAGATCTACAATGGCCTTGTGGAGATCAAGGCCATTGCCCGAGAGGCCGGTTCCCGAGCAAAAGTGGGAGTCGCCGCCGTTCAGGAGGGGATCGATCCGGTGGGTGCGTGCGTGGGCATGCGAGGGGTCAGGATCCAAAGCATCGTGAGTGAACTGAATGGTGAGAAGATCGATGTGATAGGATGGAGTCGTGACCCCAAGGAGTTCATCAAGAAATCGCTCAGTCCTTCGCGCCCCCTCGGCGTGGAACTCAGCGAAGACAAAGAGACGGGCAGGACAGCCACTGTCATCGTCCCTGACAGCGAACTGTCTCTCGCCATCGGAAGAGAAGGACAGAATGCGCGTCTGGCAGCCAAGCTCACAGGTTGGCGTATAGACATCATTGGTGCCACGGAGGCCGCAGAGAAGGCCGTGCGCAGAGCCGAGGAGGAGGCCACCCGTGCTGCTGCCAGGGCTCAGGTAAGCGAAGACATGCCTTTGGAGCAACTGGGCGTCTCCAAGCGCATCCTTCACTCACTCGCCGAAGGGGGCATCACGGAGTTGGGACCGCTCTTGGATCGAATGGAAGAAGGTGATCGAGCTCTTCTGGACATAAAGGGCTTCGGATCCAAGTCACTTCAGGAGTTGAAGGACGCTCTTGAAGATCGCGAAGTCTATGCCATCCTGGGTCGAGAGAAGGTAGACGAAGTAGAGGAAGCGGCAGTTGGGCCGGAACCTGAGGAGGAACCGCCTGTCCTCATGGAGGAAGTGGCGCTGGCTCCCGGCGAGGCTGAGGAAGAGGACGAAGCCTCTGCCGCGGAGGTAGAGGCGACTCCTGTGGAAGCCAGGGAAGAGGAGGAACTCCTTGTGGAGGACCTGGCTGCGCCTCCCACTGAACTCGTGGACGACACCGCACCTCCGCCTGACAGCCTGGAGTTGCCAACGCAGGTGACTCCGGAAGCAGCGGAGAAGGTCGTACCCGCCCAGCCGGAGCCGATCCGGGGACAGCGAGAAATAGCGCACTCCGAGGAGGAACGTCCGGACAAGAAGAAACGTCCGCGGAGAAGGCTAGTCTACGACGAGGCTCTCGGGGAGGTTGTAGCCAAGAAGGTTCGCAAACCTGGCAGACGTGTTCCAGACTGGCAAGGGAGCATCGAAGATTGGGAAACTACCGGCCTTGGTCCTGAGGCCCCGACGGATGATGAAGAAAAACAGGAAAGCGATCAGGAACCGGATGAGCCGTAGGCACGTGCCTCAGCGCACCTGTGTAGCCTGCCGTCACGTACGACCTGCAAGGGAGCTAGTGAGGATAGTGCGTCTGTCCGGCGGTGGAGTAGAAGTGGATGAAACAGGCAAGAAACCTGGACGAGGTGCCTACCTTTGCCCTGACGCAGCTTGCTGGGAACTCGCACTGACAAAGCAAAGCTTGGAACACGCCCTCAAGACCGAGACCACGGTAGAGGAGAAAGAGGCCTTGTGGCGACAGTGTAGGTCTCTGCCGCGCAGTCCGTCTGCCAATCCGGTTGGCAGCACAGGGGGGTAATCTGGTACAATGACGGAGTTCGAGGATGCTCTTGAGGCTTTGACTGAAGCCTTGTGCTGATGTGGTTCTGATCGTGTGGAGAGAGGAGTTGTGCGCGGCAACGAGATACCTTTCGAATCAGGCAAGGGAGCGATGATGGTGAGTCCCTAGACTCTGATACGGAAACCAGGGCCTTCCCCATAGTATGCCTCATCGCTCTCCCCTATGGTTCATGGTGCGAACCGTTGTGACCCACCAAACCCTCACTCTTTACCACCCAAACTCACCAGTAGTGGACAGACATTCACCAGGCTCAGCTGCGGCTCCTCTTCTTGCGAAGACTGAGCTCATGGAGCGACTGTACCTGAAGGGAGACAAGACATGGCAGAGAAGAGCAAAGTAGTCAGCATACCAGACCAGATATCGGTCAGGGATCTCGCTGATTTGCTCGGAGCCAGCCCCATAGAAGTCATGAAGCTGTTGATAAGCAGCGGCATAATGGCCAACATCAATCAGACCGTTGACTACGATACGGCAGCCATCGTGGCCACTGATTTAGGCTTCGAGATACAGCAAGAGATCGCAGAGGCTCCTGAGGAGGCTCCTCCCGCGACCGAGGCCCCAACTCTGCCAGAGGAAGTCCCTCTGCGAGATATCTATGCCCAAGAAGCTCCAGAAGACCTGAAACCCAGACCTCCTGTGGTCACGGTGATGGGACATGTGAACCACGGCAAGACCTCTCTGCTGGACTACATCAGACACACCAACGTGGTGGCCGGTGAGGCCGGGGGGATAACGCAGCATACCGGTGCGTACCAGGTGGAAGTGAACGGTATGGAGATCACCTTCATAGATACGCCTGGTCACAAGGCCTTCACGGCCATGCGAGCCCGAGGAGCTCAAGTGACCGACATCGCCGTCTTGGTTGTAGCCGCCGACGATGGAGTGATGCCGCAAACCAAGGAGGCCATCGATCACGCCCGGGCTGCCAATGTCCCCATAATCGTGGCCATCAATAAGATAGACAAGGCAGACTCTGATGCAGAAATGGTCAAGAAACAACTGGCGGACGTCGGGTTGGCGGTAGAAGGTTGGGGAGGTAACACCATCGCCCTCACGGTTTCGGCCAAAGAAGGTACAGACATTGACACCTTGCTGGACATGATCCTCCTGGTCGCGGAGATGTCCAATCTGCAAGCCAACCCTGATCGACCTGCTACGGGAGCCGTCATTGAGGGACAGTTGGACAGGAACAGGGGGGCCACCGCCACCCTACTGGTGCAAAATGGCACTCTTCACGTGGGCGACCAAGTGGTGATAGGGGAAACGTACGGCCGCATCCGCGCCATGTTTGACGAAGCGGGCAACAGAGTGAAGTCCGCGCCGCCTTCTTTCCCTGTCGTCGTGCTGGGACTATCGGACGTACCTCAGGCAGGGGAGATCTTTACAGTGGTAGACAATGAAAAGAGCGCCCGAGCCCTCGCGGAGCAACGAGCGGAGGAGAGAATGGCCGCAGAACAGGCGCCGGTGAGAACCCTCAGCCTGGACGAGATCTACGCGCAGATGCAGGCGGGAGCGGTAAAGGAGTTCAACGTCATCTTGAAAGCCGACGTCCAAGGTGCTCTGGAACCAGTCGTTAGTTCCCTGGAGAAGCTAGGTGACGAAGACCTCAGAGTAAGAATCATCCACCAAGGGATCGGCAAAATCACCGAATCAGACATCGGCTTGGCTATCGCTTCTCAGGCTGTCGTCATGGGCTTCAATGTGCAGGCCGAACCTGCTGCCCGTTCGATGGCGGAAATCGAAGGCATACAGATCCGCTACTACCGGGTCATCTACAAACTCATTGAGGATACAGACAAGGCGCTGAAGGGACTCCTGGAGCCCGTGTATGAAGCCGTGGTGATGGGCCATGCTGAGGTGCGGACTACGTTCCGAGCCTCGAAGCTCGGTCGAGCGGCCGGTGTCTACGTAGAGGACGGCACCGTGAAGCGCGACGCTCACGCAAGGGTCCTACGCGACAACGAGGAGGTATACGACGGCACGATTGTATCGCTAAGGCGCTTCACCGAAGACGTGAACGAGGTAGTGGAGGGTCTCGAATGCGGTGTGGGACTGGCCGGTTTTGCTGATTTCGAAGAGGGAGACGTCATAGAGGTGTACAAGCGAGAACGAGTGGCCTGAGACTCTCCGACCCCTCGACTTCGCGGATCGGCCACCCAGTGAGATAGGCGGAGCGTACTGTGGTCACTCGCAGACAAAGAAGAGTAAGCTCATTGATCAAAGAGGCCATAAGTGAAGTGCTACAGCAGGATGTAGCAGACCCCAGATTGGATTTCGTGACCATCACCGATGTAGAGACCTCTTCAAATCTGCGCCAGGCCTACATCTATGTGTCCGCTCTCGGCGACTCCGCGAATCAGGAGCGAGCCCTAGAAGCCCTGAGAAGCGCCACCGGCTTCTTGCGCCGCGAGCTGGGACAGAAGGTCTACCTCCGTTATGTCCCAGACCTGGAGTTTCGCTTGGACCGATCTATAGAGAGGGGCCAGCGCATCGACAGAATCCTATGGGAACTGCAGGACTCCCAACAACAGAGCGAAGAATGACCCGGAAACTCAAGCGACTCATCGATCGTTCACGGCAGGTATTCATCGTAGCGCACGTCGATCCAGATGGAGACACCATCGGGTCTGCTCTCGGCCTGGCGCGCTCTCTCAGGAAGATGGGCAAGGACTGCACGCTGGCCTGTGCTGACTCCGTTCCAGACGCTCTCCTCTTCTTGCCTGGGGTTGAGGAGTTCGGCATCCCTCGGCTCACTGATGAGGATCTGATCATCGCCGTGGACGTCAGCCATCCCAACCGCCTTGGCCAAGCCTACCGCCATCTCCCATCTTTGGACACCCCGATGGTGAACATCGATCACCACTTCACCAATAGCATGTTCGGTACCATCAATCTGGTGCGCATCGAGGCCACGGCTACCGCCGAGATCATCTTCGACCTGCTCCAGGAATGGGAGGTGCTGTTGGACTCCGTCCTGGCCACGCACTTGCTAACGGGCATCGTGACTGATACTCAATCCTTCAGCACGCCAAGCACCACTCCTCGCATTCTCGAGGTCTCCTCCCAATTGATGAAGGCAGGCGCTTCACTCACCGAGATACATGAGAACTACTACAAGAAGAGAGAGGTGGAGACTCTACACCTGTGGGGGAGAATCCTCGCTGAAATGCAGTTGGATGATCAACTGGTCTGGTCTGTGAGCACCTTGGACATGCAGAGCCGATCCCACGCCGCACCCGACGATGGGGATGGGATAGTGAACCTGCTAGCCACGGCCCGTCAAGCCAAGGCTGCGATCATGTTCACCGAAAACGAGGATGGCAAGATAGGGATCAGCATCAGATCCCGGCCAGGGGTGGACATTTCTCCCATTGCCATCCATTTCGGAGGTGGGGGGCATCCCCAGGCCGCAGGCACGGAACTGCTAGGGGATCTATGTGAGGTGATTCCCAAGGTGCTGATCAAGGCCAAGGATGTTCTCAATGCACACGATCCCAAGTGAGCAAGCAACATCGGCAGGGAACAAGATGCAACGTGGCGGCACCGTAAGGGAGTTCTGCCTCGCCTGTCAAGCAGATCTGGAGCCCGCACGAAAGCACGTCGACGAGGCCAGAAGGACCGTCAAGTCTGGAATTCTGAACATCAACAAGCCTTCAGGGATAACCTCCCACGACGTTGTGGATAGAGCCCGTGAGGCTTCTGGACTGAAACGCGTGGGTCATGCTGGCACCCTGGATCCCTCAGCTTCAGGAGTATTGCTGGTCTGTATTGGCCAGGCGACGCGGGTAGCCGAATACTTGATGGCAGGCCGGAAGAAATACCGGGCTGAGATACACCTGGGCACAAGCACCGACACTCACGACCAGGACGGCAAGGTCACCTATCAGGCGCCGGAGGTCAACACAAGCCGGGAGGAGATCGAGCAAGCGTTGACCCTTTTCAGAGGGCGAGTCCAGCAGATACCGCCGATGTACTCAGCCCTGAGGCACAATGGAACCAGACTGTACGAATTGGCGCGTCGAGGGATCCAAGTCGAGCGCACGCCCAGACAGGTTGAGATCTACGATCTGCAACTGACTGACTGGACCTCACCTGTTCTTCGACTGACAGTGGAGTGCTCAAAGGGTACCTACGTTCGAGCCTTGGCACGAGATCTGGGCAAAGCGCTTGGCACCGGCGGCCACTTGAGCAACCTGGTACGTGTGGGCAGCGGGTCGTTCATTCTGGATGATGCAGTGTCACTAAGCGCGGTTGAACGCCGATTTGCTGAAGGCCGATGGCCGCAGATCCTCCACCCCCTCGATGAAGCACTCCTACAGTTCGAAGCTGTCATCGTGGACGGCGAAACTGAGAGGAAGATACGCCAGGGCCAGCAGGTGAGCGGACCGGAGCCGCTGCATGGACCTTTGTGCCGCGCCTACTCCCCATCTGGGGAATTCATTGCACTGCTGCGATACGACAATGAGGAGGATGTCTGGCGACCGAGAAAGGTATTCAACCTTCATGAAGCTGGTACGTGATCTTACGGAGCTCACCCTTGACAAGCCCTCGGCTCTCAGCATCGGCGTCTTCGATGGCGTCCATCTGGGCCATCGCTACCTGATCGACAGGCTGATGGAGAGCGCCCAAAGCGCAGGCTTGCTGACCGGAGTGGTCACCTTCGATTCTCATCCCGACGAGCTGCTGACCCCCCAGAGACATGTCCGCTACTTGACCACACTGACGAAGAAACTCAACCTCTTGGGAGGATTGGGGCTTGACTTGGTCATGGCTCTACCCTTCACCAGCGAACTGGCCCAGACGTCCGCTCGAGGTTTCATTCTCTCTCTGGTGCAGCGACTGCACATGAGGGAGTTGTGGATTGGGCCCGACTTTGCCCTGGGCAGGGGGAGGGAGGGGAACGCCACGTACTTGAGTGCTCTGGGACGTGAGATCGGCTTCCGCCTAGAGGCGCTAGAACCGCTCACAGAAGGGGGAGAGGTCATAAGCAGCAGTCGAATCCGCGCTCTTCTGGGTGAAGGCAAGGTGACTGAAGCGAGCCAGCTTCTGGGGCGGTATCTCTCCCTCGAAGGACAGGTAGTGAGTGGTGCCAAGAGAGGGCAGAGGCTTGGCTTCCCCACGGCGAACCTCGCTGTGGATGAAAAGATCATGATCCCCGCTGATGGTATATATGCTGTACGGGTTCAGTGGGGTGCCACCAACCATCAAGGGGTGGTGAACGTTGGGGTCCGCCCCACCTTCGAAGATCAGGCAGAGCGCATCGTCGAGGCCCACATCATAGATTTCACGGGTGACCTGTACGGCAAGACTCTGGAAATCAGATTCATCAGACGCCTGCGGCCTGAGCAGCGTTTCAAGAACGCGGACGCGCTCGTCGCGCAGATGAGACAAGACGTCACCCAGACCCGCCGGCTCTTTCGGGAACTGGAGCCATGACCGGTTCAACGCCCAAGCCTTTCGAGGAAGTTGAGCACGTGGCTGATGCGGCCTTGAAGGTCTATGGCCGCGACTGGAGCGAATTCCTGGTCAACGCCGCCCACGGCATGTTCAGCCTGATGGCCGACTGCCAGGACACTCAGGCCTCCAGGCAGCACGAGATTGCGCTGCGGGCCACGGACCGTGAGACCTTGCTGGTCGACTGGCTAAGCGAGCTTCTGTACCTCCACGAGATGGAAAACGTAGTATATACTGGCTTTGAGATCCTTGAGGCGTCGCCTTGTGCATTGCGGGCCATAGTCAAGGGGACAGACCGCTGGCAGCCTCAAACGGCTGTCAAGGCCGTGACCTTCAACGATCTGCACATCGAGAGGACGCCTCAGGGATACACCGCGACCATAGTCTTCGATACCTAGATCGTCGCAGCCATACCTTTCTCCGAGTTTCGAGAAGTCGGGGAGAAGTTGTAGAACGAGCTGTTCTGCGGCGGTCGGTCTACAAACGTGTGAATGCGTATCCTGGAAGCAACACGGGTATGCGACCGGATGCTCTTCGCCACAAAGGGAGCGTAACGATGATCCAGAAACGGGACTTGAAGAAGGTGGACAACTTCGTTTATGAGATACCAAGCACCTATAGAGACGATATGCGGGTCCCGGCACGCATCTACGCCGACGAGCAGCTTCTGGAAGCCGCGCTGGCCGACCGGTCGATCGAACAGTTGGTCAACACGACTACTTTGCCGGGGGTGGTCAAGTACACGCTAGCCATGCCAGATATCCATCAGGGATATGGTTTTCCCATCGGCGGGGTGGCCGCCACCAAACCCCCCGATGGTGTCATATCACCCGGGGGCATAGGCTACGACATCAACTGTGGGGTGCGGGCGCTGGCTTCAGACATCGAACGAGACGAGTTGGCCCCCTACGTCGAGGATCTGCTGCAGGCGATGTATCGCCTTGTTCCGACTGGCCTGGGAAAAGGCGGAATCAGAGTCTCCAGACGTGAATTAGACATGGTCTTGGATCGTGGTGCTGCCTGGGCGGTTTCAAAGGGCTACGGCACCAAGCAAGACCTGCAACGCACGGAGGCGGAAGGGTGCCTGGCCGGAGCCGATGCCGCCCACGTGAGCGAGAGAGCCAAGAACCGCGGCCGGCAGCAGCTCGGCTCCCTGGGATCGGGCAACCATTTCTTGGAGATCGATGAGGTTACGGAAATCTACAATGAAGAGGTTGCCAGCGTGTTCGGCCTGCGCCAAGGCTTCATCGCCGTTCAGATTCACTGTGGTTCTCGCGGGCTCGGGCATCAGGTCTGCACTGATTATGTCAAGCTCCTCCAGAAAGCAGTCCGTAAGTATGGCATCGAGCTTCCCGACAGAGAACTGGTTTGCGCGCCCTTCGAGTCGCCGGAAGGACAGGAGTATTTCGCTGCCATGGCTGCATCGGCGAACTTCGCCTGGACCAACCGCCATGTGATTGCCCACTGGGTGCGCCGCGCCTTTGAGGAGGTGCTGGCAGGAAAGATACCCTCATGGGAACTGACGCAGGTATACGACGTGGCCCACAACATCGGCAAGGTGGAACACTACACCATAGACGGCAAACGCACCAAGCTCGTCGTCCACCGCAAGGGGGCCACGCGCGCCTTCGGCCCAAGATCCAGCGAGTTGCCAAAGGCCTACCAGGGGATAGGCCAGCCGGTCCTGGTCCCCGGCAGTATGGGGACCGCCTCCTACGTCCTCGTCGGTACCGACAAAGCTCTCGACCTCACTTTTGGATCCACATGTCATGGTGCGGGCCGCGTGATGAGCCGAACGAAGGCCAAGAAGCAGATCTGGGGCGAGGATCTCATGCGAGAACTGCGGCAACAGGGAATCGCAGTGAAGGCCGGCAGCATGGCCGGCCTTGCAGAGGAGGCTCCAGCGGCCTACAAAGACGTAGAACGGGTCGTCGATGTGGTGGCGGGAGCAGGGATTGCGCTCAAGGTGGCCAAGCTGGAACCTCTGGGCGTCATCAAGGGTTAGTGCACCTGGTCCTTCGAAGACGCGACACCGAAGTCTGGCCACATTTCAGCGCTGCAACGCCAGAACGCGCCAATGAGCAGCTCTGTGTGAGCTTGATTCCCCGCGGGTTCGCGATCAGGCGGCAGCCGGTTGCACTCCAATGTCGAGGTAGAGCGATCCTCCAGGCAACCCTGAGAAACTCCTCACTCCTGCCCGGCCAAGCCCAGCTCTGGGGCGATTCCCTTCATGGCATCGAGCACGATCCGGATGTGCTCGTTGAGTTCCACGCCTAGATCACCGGCCGCCTGCTCGATCTCCTGGCGGTTCACCGCCGCTGCAAAGCCTCTGTCCTTCCACTTCTTCCGCACAGACTTGAGCTTCACATCGCGAATGTTCTTCGTGGGCCGAACCAGAGCCACAGCCACCAGCAGGCCTGTCAGGTCATCCACTGCGTAGAGCGCCCTTTCCGCGAGCGTCTCGCGAGTGACGCCTGTGTACTCTGTGGCGTGAGACAGGACCGCTCGGACTATCTCCTCCGGCCAACCTCTTTCTCGCAGTATCTTGGCACCGGTGACAGGATGCCCCTCCACGGTCAGATCCGGGTTCTGCTCGTAGTCGAAGTCATGAATCAGCCCCACCATACCCCAGAGCTCCTCATCCTCGCCAAACTTGCGGGCGTAGGCTCGCATCGCCGCCTCCACCGCCAGCATGTGGCGGACGAGATTCTGGTTCTTGGTGAACTCGTTCACCAGTTCCCACGCGTCGTCTCGGTTCATTTCATCCTCTTGAGTCTCTCCAAAGCATCACGGTACCTCAAGCTTCCTTGGGACCACTCATTGAGTTCCTGACAGGGAAAGACCTCACACTGGTAGCAGAACTCCAGGCCCTTGTCGTCCACACAACACTTCAGTATCCAGCAGTCAGGGGACCAGTGTTCGGCTCCGTCACCCTTGCACCACCCGCAGCGAAGATCCTCCGGCTTGACGTCTACGGCCAGTTCCTCCTTGAACCGCTCGATCATGTGCTGCGCAATTGCAGAATCATCCTTGGCCTGTCGAATGTCGCACCCGCCACAGTCCAATCCACAGACCGCGATCATCTGCGCCATGTCACTCTCTCCGTGCTGAACTCTTCGTCATACGTCGCGTAGCGGGCATGCCCGTTACCTTGGACACCCATCATACCTCCCCCCTTTCTCTGGACAGCAGTGCGAGCGAGCGAATCTCTGGCTGTGTCCACCGTCCCCTTACCCCCTCTTGGGCAGGACATAGCCGAGGTCGCGCAGTGCTACCTCATCCCGAGGCCATCCCTTCCGCACCTTCACCCACAGTTCGAGGTAGACCTTTGTCCCCAGCAGAGCCTCCATCTCCTCTCGAGCGGCCTTCCCTATCCGCTTCAGCATCTTGCCCCCGTGGCCGATGATGATCCCCTTCTGGCTCTCCTTGGCCGCATAGACTATGGCCTCGATGTAGGTCAGGTCTTCGCGGCGTTCCTCGAACTCCTCCACCGCCACAGCCACCCAGTGGGGCACTTCCTCATAGAGATGAGCCAGCACCTGTTCACGAACCAGTTCGGCGGCCATGAAGCGCAGAGGCTGATCCGTGATCTGGTCCGCCGGATAGAGTTGAGGACCTGGGGGTAGGTATTGGATGATCAAGTCCAGCAATTCATCGTGGTTGTGACCTTCAGTCGCGGAGAACATCAGCGAGTGATCGCAATCCGTCAGAGATAGGTAGGCCTCTCGGCGTTCTTCGCCCTTGTCTGGCGTCACAAGGTCAACCTTATTCATCACCAGAATGCAGGCGCCGGTGGCCCGTTGTTTGATGAGCCTCGCCAGTTGCGAATCCCGGGCCCCAGGCAAAGTGGACACATCCACCACGAACAACACCACATCCGCATCAGGTATGGCCCGTATTGCCGTCTCCACCATGTACTCGCCCAGTCTGTGACGGGGCTCGTGGATGCCCGGTGTGTCGATGAACACTACCTGCGCTTCAGGCAGAGTCAGAATCCCTCGCAACCGCCGCCGCGTAGTCTGAGGTTTCGGAGAAACGATGGCTACTTTCTGGCCAACGTAGCCATTGATCAAGGTAGACTTGCCCACGTTGGGCTTGCCCATCACAGCTACGAAACCCGAGCGGTAATCCTCAGGAAGATCTTCCGAGGGCACTAGTTCCATGACACACTTCCTGCGGAAGACTATACCACGACCAAGCCACCATCACAAAGAGGACACTATCTCATCAACTGATTCCATCACCGCACGAACGCCGTCGAGGTTCCGATCGAGCTCTGTGTCCACCTTATTGGTCAGCTCCACTTCCGCGGCGGCCACGCCTCGATAGGCCAGGTAGTCCACCATCGCACCGGTGACAGGATACGAACCCCAGCCTTCCTTGGCGAAGGCATAGCCGGAGGCCTCTGACAGGCGGCGACCCAGTTCTGCCGAAGGAGGATGATCGGCACAGGAGGTCACGAAGATCATGCCCGCCATGCTATGGTAGAAGATCGCCACCTGCGCATCGTCCAGGAAATCGCGCAGCAGTTGCGTTTCCACTTCGGAGAAAGGACGTTCACCTCCACCCCCCTCGATTATGCCCTCTGTGATGTGAGTATCGCTGACCCAATCGTTCTCCGCACATGAATCGGCGTCGTTGTAGGCGTTCCTGTTAAGGTCCACCCCGCGAGCGTTGCTCCTGGTTCCGTGGGCAAGCCCGTCGGGGTTGGCGGTCGGTATGATCCACAATGTGACGTCAGAGGGCACCTCCTCCAAATGCTCCTCAAAATGGGTGATCATCTCCAACGCCAGCCGGTGGGTGTTCTGCTCCGTGCCCCCGTGTATGTTGCCCACTAGAACCACCTTCCGATGTCCGTTGCCAAACCAGTGCGTGGTTATTGGCCGTCCCTCCCATGATTCTCCCAGCAACTCCTCACCACGTCTGGGCGGCACAGCCGTCTGCGTGGGCGTTGAGACAAAGGTAGGTGCAGCGTCTGTCGCGGCGGCTACCGGCGGCAGGATAGGCGTGCTGTTCACCCCTGGAGTTGAAACAGAAGGTGCCCCATCGCCGCAGCCACCGACTGCCCAGACAACCCCTATCACTAACCACCAAAACGGTTTTCGCATCTCGCTCACTCCCTTGTCCACCTCAGAAGAATAACCTCACCCCCTCCCGTAGCGGCCACGATCTCGTCCGCCCCATCGCCGTCCATGTCAGCAACGTCAAGGGCGCTCACCCCATCCCATCCCCGGTAGGAGCCCAAGACAGCACCGTTGCCGACGTCCAGGACGAGAACTCCACCGCCGGAAAGGTGGTCGCCCATCGCCACCGCAACCTCCTTGACGCCATCTGCATTCACGTCGGCCAAGCCGAGACCGCTGACCGGACCTTCTCCTCGGTGCTGCCAGAGAAGCCTACCTTCGCCGTCCAAGAGGCAAACAGTGCCGTCCAACGAGCCTGCCAGCACCTCGTCTCCACCATCACCGTCTGTGTCTTCTGTGAGGAGAATGGTGGGCGACGCTTCCATCTGGTGTCGCCAAGATAGACTCCCATAGGCAGTGAAGGCTGAGATGCAGGAGTCAGGATATGCAGTGACCGCCACCACGCCCTTCAGATCATCGTTATCCAAGTCGCCGACGGCCACATCAACTACATAGCCGCGAGTGGGATACCTCCACAGCAGATGCCCGTCGCTGCCCAGGACGTATAGATCGTCAGCGCCGGCAATCACCTCTCCCCTGCCATCCCCGTCCAAGTCGCCGATGGTGACCACCTCAACGGAGCCGTCAGTCTGGTGCTTCCACCACAAGCTGCCGTCACCACCCAGGACGTAGATCGTGTCCCCGAAGCTACCCCACTCTCCGATGACTAGCTCCAACTGCCTGCCGGCATCAACATCGCCTAGCGCCGTATCCAGCACACTGGCCTCCACACCAAACCGCCATCGCAACTGTCCAGCGCTGTCCAGGACATAGACCTCACCCGGTGCATCCAGCAAGCCCGTCGTCGCTACAACCTCAGCCCGACCATCGCCATCCAGATCAGCGCACGCGAGATCGTTCGCCCGTCCTGGAATCTCATATCGCCAGCGCATCGAACCGTCCGCATCGATGGCATGAATCAAGCCAGGTCCGAGAATCGATCCCGACGCCGTCACAATCTCGGGCTGCCTATCCCCATCCAGGTCGCACGCTCGGAGAGCTGTTACCTCCTTGTCAAGATGGATCGTCCACTCCCGTTGCAGATGATGACCCCGTCGTCCGCCCCCCGTGGAGACTACGGAGCCTCCTGATAGCCCATCCAGGGACTCCGTGATCTGGAAGACGTCGGCCAGGACCGACCTGGCCTCTGGCCACGGCAGTGTCCGCGGCTGCCCACTCTCTATCTCCACCGGGAACAAGCGCACTTGTTTCAGGCCTCCGGCATCCATCAGGGCGTGGAGCATCAGTCCCTGCATCGTCTCCACGGAAAAGGGCTGGTCGAACACGAAATTGCCCAAACTGTAGGCCACGAACCCGTCGTCGAGAAAGGACACAGCCCCTACAACGTGGGAGTGGTGTCCTAGGATCAGATCGGCGCCTGCTTCGACCGCGCCACGAGCCACCTCCCGCTGGAAGGAGTCAGGCAGGGGACTATACTCAGTGCCCCAGTGGAAGGACACCACCACGAGGTCCGCCTCGGCATCGGCCCGATTCACGTCCTCGTACACCACTTCCGGTTCCAGCCACACGGCACCACCAACACCTTCCGCATCCCCTCGATAGCGTGGCTCGATGTGGTTGTATGCCAGAAAGGCAACTCGCAACCCCTGAACATCCACAATTGCACCTGCATGAGCGGCCTCGGCGTCGTGCCCTACGCCCACGTAGGCAATGCCCTCTTCTTCCAGCCTGTCCAGGGTGTCCTGTAGGCCCACTTCTCCGTAGTCATCGCTGTGATTGTTTGCCAGTGAGAGGACATCGAAGCCTGCGAAGTCCAGCCCCTCCGTCACCTCAGGGACGGCCCAGAAAGCGATGCCCCCTGTGGGAACACCTCGTGAAGTGATGGGACACTCCAGGTTGGCGAAGGAGACGTCCGCCTGGGCGGTCAACTCGTGGGTGAGAAGAAAGGGGTAGGAAGGCGAATTGGCTGCTATGAGTTGGCCTACTTCACGCCCCAGCATGACATCGCCCACGGCAACCAAGCTGACCAGTGGCTCAGGCTCGAGGGCCAGCTCCTCCCGGATCGCCTGAGACAGATCCGGATAATCCTCCGAGGCGCCGACGAGCCACCAGTGCCGCCGGAACGGATAGCCCTCCAAGTCGTCCCCACCTACCCGCTGCCCGTCAATGGCCAGAGCTCGAACATGGAAGTCAACAACTCGCCAGGGCAGCAACGCGAGGGCCCTCTTGTCCGCCTCCACGCACTCCTTCGTCTCCTCCCAGGAGGACACATACACTGCGTCACGAGCCAGATGGTCTATGCCCAGCAGGTCTTGGACCGACGACGTGTCTTCCACGACCACCACCCTGTGATCCCGCCCTCGGCCGAATACCTCTTGCAACCACGCCAGAGGCACATCGTCAAGCGCTGAGGTCACGTTGACGACCAGGGCGTAGGGCTCCGTTCTCACCAGTTCCGCCCCTTGTCCAGGAGAGCGACCGCTAACCACAGCTAGCTTGGACCGTCCAGAACGCACCCGTGTCAGCGCCTGGGCGGATCCCTCCACTGGCCCTGCAAGACAGGACGGATACTCGCTCTGCAAGGCCGTGAAGAACTCCCTCTCCTCGTTCCACAGTTCGACTGGAATGGCCAAGCAGGGAGTCGGTGAAGTCGGCGCACCCTGGACTGAAGGCGTCAACAGAGGGGGTGGAGTAGGTTCAGAGGCCATGTTTCCGCAGGAAGTGAGAATGCCCAAGAAAAGCGACGACACTAGCAGAGCAGAAGAGCACCATCTCGACGACGGGCTCACGACTCACCCTCGCCTTCCTCCTGCGCGAAGTACTCGCCCAGCAGCGCCGAAAGATCCTCATCGGTATGGCGAGACAAGACTGAGAAGAAATCGTCCGCTGTGCTCAGCTTGTGGCTCTGGCTCTGACAGTAGTCCTGTAAGAAGGCGTAGAACTGCTGATCCCCCATGGTATTTCGAAGGTCCGCCAGGAAAAGCGCACCTCTACGGTATGCGGCATTCATGTATGAGGACTGATCGCCATAGTCGTAGATGGAACCGTCTATGCTCCCGGAGGGCTGCCTGTTGAATACCTCGAACTCCCAGGCCCAGAGGTGGTCATCGGGATAGTTCAGCTTGTAGAACAGAAGTCCGCTGAACGTCGCCAGCGCTTCGTCCAGCCAGGGCTCCATCACCTGATCGTTGCCCACCAGGCCGTACCACCACTGATGAGATACCTCGTGTGCCAGCAGCGAGACCAGCTGGGACCGCACGCCTCCGGGATAGGTCTCATACCACAGAGAGCCCAAGAAGGAAAGGCCCGAAAACTCCATACCACCGGCGAACTCCGTCTCGGCCAGCCTGAAGTCGGCATAGGGATAGGCCACGGCAAACTGCTCGCCATAGGTCTCCAGCGCTTCGGCAGCGAACCTGGCCATCTCCGCTCCAGCGCCTACATGCTCGGGGAAGTAGTAAGACGTAACAGTGGTTCCTCCCGCCTCCACGCTGTGCGAAACATACTCGTCGCTGGCGGCGAAGGCGAAAGAGCGGGCTTGAGGGATGCTGTAGCGCCAGATGTTGCCCTGGTGTTCCTCACTTC
This sequence comes from Chloroflexota bacterium, assembly GCA_030613785.1. GTDB lineage: Bacteria > Chloroflexota > Anaerolineae > UBA7937 > B3-Chlor > JAUWLF01. The sequence goes on from JAUWLF010000001.1 coordinate 126,141, forward strand.
CGCTCCCCGCGACGGTTACCCCCTCGGGCGCCCAGATCCAGACCTCGTAGTCAGCCTCGTCCATGACGTAGGGATCGCCAACGGGATAATAGGGGAAGGTGTACCAGCCTTCCTCAGGGCGATAGGGAGCTAAGGCCGGATACCAATGGCCCACGTCAACCGCCCGTTCGGACCAGCCGAGGCTACCGGTGGTGAAGCTAGCCGTAGGATCTATGTACGGCAAATCCAGGGAAAACTCAAGGAACAGTGTGGTCACTTGTCCAGGAGCCAGTTCCTGAGACAGCGGCACACGCAGTGTCATGCCTTCCAGGCTGTACGTAGTCGTCACCGGGCCTGCTCCGAACTCCAAACTCAGACTATCCAGGGTGAAAATCCCTGCGTCGTGATTGGGAAAGACGTTGAGCACGATATCCTGCAAGGTCTCACCGGTCCGATTGGCATAGTCTATCCGTTCCTCCACATCCAGGTGATGCCCTTCGTAGTCCACGGTAGCCGTGATGGTATAGCGAGGTAAATCTGTGCTGCCGATAGGTAGGTATGGAGTGGGTGACGGTGTGAACATCGGAGGCGGCAAGCTGGGCGTCTCCCGGGAACCAACCACGACCGACCCGGCCTGCCCATTCTGGGTGAATCTCAGCCTCTGATAGCTGTACACCGCTACAGTTGCCAGCACCAAGAACAACAGCGAAGCTGTCAATGCTTTGAACACATTTGGATACGGGAATCCAGCCGAGGTTGGTGGCCCCACTCCGTCGCTAAGAGTCCGGCTGGACTTGCTCTCTTCCCACAGAGCGAATACATACTTGATGTTGAGACCCAGGTACCGAGCGTAGAGCCGCAGAGAGCTTCTCAAGTGCGCAACGCTGCTGAACTTACCGTACTCCTCATCCTCGAGGGCCCGCACGTACTCCCGCCACAGTCCTGTGACGTCCTCGATCTCCCGCCAGGAACAGCCTTTCCTCTCCCTCGCCTCTCGCAGCACCTCTCCCAGTCGGGCCATGGGGCTACCTCCACGTCTGCTCTGCCGCTATTGTACCGCAACCAAGTGACCTGGTCAAGCACCCGGCGACGCGGGTGTCTTTGGACCGACGAGCCTAAAAGACTCGCTCCACAACGGGCTGCTCCGCATCGTCAGCGGTGAAGCGCGGCTGTACATCGTCCACGATGCGGAGGGGTATCAGCTCTGCGGATTCAACGCCTTCGTCACCGAGCAGGACTCGCAGGATCGCTCCTTCGCGTGCCTCGTCCGCGACGTCGATGTCGAAGACGAAGTTGCCAACGCTGTAGACTATGAACCCCCCTCCGTAGGACGTCGTCCGCTGCACCACATGGGGATGGTGGCCGATGACCAGGCAGGCCCCAGCTTCTATCGCCGCACGGGACACCCGCAGTTGCTCCTCGTCGGGAGACAGTTGGTACTCGGTCCCTAAGTGCATGATCACCACAACAAGGTCGGCCTGCTGAACTGCCCGTGTCACATCCTCCCGGATGGCGGTTACGTCTGCAAAAGAGATCTCCTCACCAGTAGGCACCTCAGAGGAAGCCCTCCAACGGCTGGCCGCATAGGCCAGGAAAGCAACTCTCCTGCCCTTGACCTCCCAGATCAGAGGGCGATGCGCCTCCTCGTATGAGAATCCTGCACCCACGTGGGCCAAACCCACGCTCTCCAGAGCCTCGATGGTCTCGACGAAACCCTCCCTCCCAAAGTCGAGCACGTGGTTATTGGCGAGATTGAGGATGTCGAAGCCTGCCCAAGCAAGACCTGCGACATGGCGGGGGTGCGCCCTGAAGATAAAGCGTTTGTGGATCGGGTCCCCACGCGTCGACAGAGGACACTCCAGATTCCCTATCGCGATGTCTGCTCCGCGTAGAAGCTCTGCCGTATCCAGGAAGGGATAGTCGCTCCCGTACAAGTCCAGACGCTCCTCGATGGTGCGGGAAAGCATCACGTCGCCCACAGCCACCAACTCAATCAACTCCTCCCCGCTCTCGGCGCTTCCAGGAAGGGCGCCGCTCCAACTCGGCAGAGTAGCTGGCTCACGGCTCCCCTCGAGCTCCTGTGGCAAAGCGTCAGCAGGAGCGACGGTCAGCGAATAGACGTCGTTGCCAGAGCGGGCGACGACCTCACTCTTGCCAGAACCGCATGAGTGATTGACAACCAGGCCGTGAACCCTGCGCGCCATGCTGTCGCTACCTCGCAACCGCCCATGCATGTCCAGGACACGGACCCTTCCATCATCTCCTCCAGCCAAGATCTCCACCAGCCCATCGCCGTCGAGATCAGTGCCTCGCACCGCCCACACGCTTTTCTCAGTCTGGTAGACCCACCTCACCTCGCCCCGGCCATTCAACAGACTGACCCCTGGCGTGTCCGGGCCCGTTCCCACTAACACCTCGCCGCCTCCGTCTCCGTCCACGTCCGCCACGTCGATCGAGATGACGGGACTGTGGAGTTGGCGCCTCCACTCCAGACGACCGTCGGCGGTGAGGGCATAGACGCACCCGTCCGCCGACCCGACTACGACCTCACGTTGTCCATCATTGTCCAGGTCGCCAGTTGCCAGTTCGCGAACATAGCCTCCGGTGCGATAGGTCCAGCGCGCTACTCCGTCAGATCCAACCAGATAGATCTCCCCCTCCTGGGTGCCGACGGCGATCTCGAGTTGTCCGTCGTCGTCCAGATCGGCACACCACATGGCGGATGGATCTTCATCGATGGAGAGCTGCCAGCGCAGGACTCCGTCGGCCTCCAGCACGTTTAGTTGGCCACCCCACGATGCGGCCAGTACCTCGTTCGCACCATCGCCATCCACATCCGCGACCACCACGCTGACCACACGGCTAGCGGTCGGATACTGCCAGAGAAGCCGGCCATCGGGCCCGATGGCGTGTACGCGGTTGTCATCGCCTCCCGCCACCACCTCGGCTCGTCCATCACCGTCCAGATCCCCGGCGTCGATAGCATATACCGCCGCCCCGCTTCGGTACGACCAAAGCACCTTACCATCTTGGGCAAAGGCATATATGTGCTTATCATAAGAGCCGGCCACCACCTCGTTGACTCCGTCGCCGTCGAGATCAGCCACATCCAGTGACCAGACCATCTCATTGGTGGAATAATGCCAATCCACAGAAACCTGGAGCGGCCTCACGGGAGGAGGAGTGCTGGTGGAGATAGGTGAGGGAGAGAGAGTCATGGTTGGGCTGGCCATCACTGAAGGGGAAAAGACACTGGCGGTAGGCATTTCTGTCGAAGCGATGGGAGGCGTGTGAGGGCCAGGGCCGCCCTCGCCGCACGCCACCACGGAGATCAGAGCCAGCACTATGAGAGCATTGGAGTACCTGGGCACCATATCTTTGCCAGGAGAAGAAAGGCGTATGACAAGCTAGTCCAAGACCCTGGAAGTCGGCCCATTCACAGACACCTTGAGTATGGTCTTGACATCAATCCCTGTTTCTCTCTTGACCCTCTCGACACCGCCATACTCCACCTTGTCCACCAAACACACGACGTCCACTATCTCTGCCTCTGCCATCGTCACTAGCTGTATCAGCGCCAGCATCGTGCCCCCGGTGCTGATCATATCATCAATGACATACACCTTGTCGCCCTTCTCCACGCCGTTGAGATACAGCCTCGCTTCGACATACTCGCACTCGAAATCAACCCACAGTTGTTTCTCTATCCCCGAGGGCTGCCACCGAGCCATCCCAAAAGGTAGTCCCGAGGCCAGGGAGATGGCCGCGACCAGGACTCCTCCTCTATCTTCTTCCCCGGCGATTTTGTTCGCCTTCTCCCAGTCGCCCACTTCGAGGATTTGTCTCGCCGCTTCCCGGAGAAGCTGAGGTGTGGTCGCCGGTATCTGATCAGTGAGAGGGTTCACCAGAAATCTCTTTCCCTTGATGGACCTCAGTGGCTTGTTGTGGAACGCATTGCGCACAATGTCCATTGCAGTCTCCTTTCCCAGTACAGTATACCAGCTTTCGACGGATTGGCAACACGTCGCTCACCTACCTTGCCGGATAAGCACTACGGAGGAACAAGTGAGTGGAGTGTTCCAGATGCCCACCAAGAAACCCTCTGTCGATCATGGGAAGGATGTGCCCCCATTCCCACCCCACACCGTTGTCGGGCTGTTGCGCAGCGAGCATAATGGAAAAGGGCCATCTCGTCACCCGAGACTTCACAATGACATTCAGGTAGGCACGACGTGGAACACACCAGCTTCGAACAGCTCGCTCTGTTGGGGGAACGGCTGGAGCAGACCACCAGCAGACTCCAGATGACGGAGATGATCGCTGACTTCCTGAAACAACTGTCGGTGGGCGAGGTCCCGCCTGGATTGCAACTGCTCATCGGTCAGATATTCCCCCAATGGGACGGGCGAGCCCTGAACTTGAGCTGGCGAGCTGTCTCCAAGACCGCACACCAACTGACCGAAACCAGCCACGCGGACCGGCAGTGGGTGTACTCACAGGCGGTGGATAGCGGCCACGCGGTGCTTCTGCTTCTGCAAGGGTTTCGAAAGAGCCCTCCTCAACCTCCGCCTTTGACGATACTGGATGTGTATCGGACCTTCGAGGAGATCGCTGAAACCAGCGGCAGAGGATCGCGAGCGAAGAAAGAGGAACTTCTCCACTCAATCCTGTTGAGGGCCACACCTCTCGAGGCCAAAAGTACATGGTCAAGAACGTGGTGAGGGAGATGCGGCACGGTGTCAGCGAGGGCATCGCCCTCGACGCCATAGCCCAGGCCTCCGCTGCCGAGAGGAAGATGGTGCACCGCGCCAACATGTTGTGCGGTGACCTGGGTGAGGTGGCAGTGACAGCCTTGAAGGAAGGCGAGTCCGGATTGCGGGAGATCCGTCCCCGGCTCTTCCGGCCCCTGAAGCCGATGCTGGCCCAGACTGCAAAGGACCTGGCTGAGGCCTTCGAACACCATCAAGGAAAGCTCGCTCTGGAGTACAAGCTGGATGGGGCGAGGGTCCAGATCCACAAAGACGGCGACGCCGTCAAGATCTACACCCGCAACCTCTCCGAGGTGACGAGAAGCTTGCCGGAGATAGTCGAGGAGCCGCGCACGCGGACAAGAGTCGACACAGCGATACTCGAAGGGGAAGTCATCGCCGTGGACCAAGGAGGTCGCCCCTTGCTCTTTCAGCATCTTATGCGCCGCTTCCGGAGGGTTCACCAGATAGCGAACACAGCTCGGCAGGTACCCCTACCTTTTCGATATCCTGTACCGGGATGGGGAGAACCTGGTGGACTTGCCTAACCTTGAAAGATGGGACATCCTCCAGCAGACGAAGGGAGACATGCGCGCTGTTGCGAGGCAACTAATTCACGATATTCCGGAATGAGAGGCTTTCGCACAGCAGTCCTACCGTGAAGGGCACGAGGGGCTGATCGTCAAGCACTTGCACAGTCCATACCATCCCGGCGTGAGGGGCAAGCCCTGGTTCAAAGTCAAGCGCACCCTCTCTCTTGAGTTGGTCATCGTCGCCGCGGACTGGGGCTACGGCCGCCGCCATGGCTGGCTGAGCAACTACCACCTGGCCGCCAGAAATGAGGAGGACGGCACCTTCGTTGAGGTGGGCAAGACCTTCAAAGGTCTGACTGACAAGGAATTCAAGGAGATGACGCAACGTCTGCTGGCGCTGGAGACCCGTCGTCACGGTGGCACCGTCTTCGTAGAGCCGAAGGTCGTCGTCGAAGTGCTGTTCAATGAGGTCCAGGCCAGCTCTCAGTATGAATCTGGCCTTGCTCTCCGCTTCGCGCGCGTAGCCCGGCTTCGGAACGACAAAGAGCCCAGAGACGCAGACACAATCCAGACCATGAGGCAGCTCTTCCGCCAACAGTACGATCAGAAAGGACAACCCTAAGGCGTCAGTCCGACTTGAGTCCCATCAGATCACTTCCTCGACACAGTCCACCAGCAGCGCCAGCTCGGGCAGTACGCAGCCCTGCGCATGCTGGCCCACGAAGGCTTCACACCAAGCCGGGGTGTACACGGTCTTGAGCAACAGGAAAGGGATGCCCATCATCATGGGTAGGGCTCCAGGCATGGAGAACGTATCTGCTACAACCACGACTCCCGCGGCGTCCCTCATCTCTTCGACCAAAGCCTGGTAGTATGCAGGCCGTCGGAGATCCATGGTGTGCTTATCATCCACCCTGAAGATCTGGCCCGTACCCTGTTCAGGATGCACAAACTGCCTCTTCCACGAAGGATCGATCTCGTACTGTCGTGTGTCTCCGAGCACTCTGATCGCCTCGAACCCCAGTATCCCCATGTTCCTCCTCACCTTGTCCCGCTTCGAACTGCTGAGGATGACCGGTTCCAGCCGAGGATGAGCGGTCAGGTCCCGCAAGACGCGCTCCGTCGCCTCTCGAAAATGGGGTTCAAGATCGAAGGTAAGCTTGTGGAAAAGGTAGTTGCTACAGTCCACGATGGGGTCGTACTCAACATTGGGGAAGTACTCTCGCACAGCCTGGGTGTAGGACGGGTTCATCCCCAGCATGGTCTGGATGGTGGTAGTGTTGGTGATGAACGCCCCCTCGTCACCGTACGAGGCGATGCCTCCGTTTACCTCCCACCGGAACTTGTGCGACTCAGCTAGCACCATCGCTCTCGTGCGGTAGTAGTCATCCCTGACTTGTGACAAGGGCGCCTTCAAGATGTCGCGCGAGAGGGTGATTATGGATCTCTCCGCCAGCTCAGCCACCTGCTCCTCTTCAGCGGTGAGCGTACCGTCGTAATCCAGGATGACCCTGATCAACCCCTCCGGGATCTTCAAGCTGCTTGCTCCCTCCCTGGCTAGCCCCGCACATTGTAGCACCGCCTGGAGCAGCTTTCAAGAGATCACGGTGCGTTTGCCCAACCTACCCTTCTCCACTATAATCTGTCTCCATGGACTGTCGTTTCCGCTGGTGAACGAATCCCGTGCTGTGCTCAATTGGAACTGGGGCCGCGCTATGCAGCGTCAGATGTCAAAGCTATATGTTTAGAAAGGTTCTGGTAGCCAATCGAGGAGAGATCGCCGTACGTGTCCTACGGGCCTGTCGCGAGTTGGGTCTGAGCACCGTGGCCGTCTACTCCGACGCCGATAGGACAGCCCTGCACGTCCGCTATGCAGACCAAGCCTACCATATCGGTCCTGCTCCTGCGGCCCAGAGTTACCTCCGCATCGACAAGATCATCGCAGCAGCCAGGGAAGCCGACGTAGATGCCATCCACCCCGGCTACGGCTTCTTGGCCGAGAACCCCGCTTTCGCTCGGGCCTGCGAGGACGCTGGACTGGCGTTTGTCGGCCCCAGCCCAAAATCCATGGAGTTGCTGGGCGACAAAGCTGCGGCGCGCCGCACTGCTGCCCGCATCGACATCCCCATCGTGCCCGGGACCGACCACAGAATCCTTGACGAAGACGAAGCCATAGTTGTTGGAGAGCAGATCGGCTATCCATTGCTCGTCAAGGCCGCCGTGGGCGGCGGGGGCAAGGGCATGCGCACCGTTCATTCGCCAGAGGAGTTGCCTTTTGCCGTACTCGCTGCACGGAGAGAGGCAGAAGCCACCTTCGGCGACGGAGATCTGTACCTGGAGCGTCTGGTTGAGGGAGCGCGGCACATAGAGGTGCAAATCCTGGGCGATCAACATGGCAACGTAATCCATCTCGGTGAGCGAGAATGCTCCCTCCAGCGTCGCCATCAAAAGCTTCTAGAGGAAGCACCATCGATGGCCCTGGACAATGACTTGCGCAGAGAGATCAGAGAAGCCGCCATCGCCCTGGCCCTGGCGGCAAACTACACTAATGTAGGCACGGTGGAGTTCTTGCTGGATAAGCAAAAGGACTTCTATTTCCTGGAGATGAATACGCGTTTGCAGGTCGAACACGCAGTCACTGAGTTGGTCAGCGGAGTGGACATAGTCAAGGAACAACTACGCATCTCTTCAGGCCGTGCCATGCGTTACAGTCAAGAGGACATCAAGATCAAAGGTTGGGCGATGGAGTGCCGCATCTGTGCCGAGGACCCGTATGACAACTTCCTCCCTTCCACTGGTCGTATCACAGGCCTCCATGAACCCACGGGTCCTGGAGTACGAATAGACAGCGGCATCTGTGAAGGCTTTGAGGTCTCTCTGTACTACGATCCCTTGATCAGTAAGCTGAGTGTGTGGGGTGAGACCCGCGGCGAGGCCATACTGCGCATGCGCCGTGCCCTGGAAGAGTACCGCATCATGGGCGTCAAGACCAACATCCCGTTCCATCAACAAATAGTGAACCATACAGAGTTCATCTACGGGCAATTCGACACCACCTTTGTGGAGAACCGGTTTGCCATGCAGCAAGGAGACAAAGGAGAACTCCTCAAGGCCGCCGCCATCGCTGCAACCCTGGTGGATCACAAGCGGCGTCAAGAGACTCTGACCACTCTCGCGCGCGATCGCGACCGTGCCACCAGCAACTGGAGGATGGCCGGACGTCGCGAGGCGATGGGACAATGAACTACGTCGTCAGTGTGGGAGACGAGTCCTTTGACATCCGGCTCCCGAAGCCGGAAGAGATCGTCGTCAACGAAGAGTGCCACGTGGTGAGCATCGAAAGCGCCGGCGGACCCTCACTCTACTCGTTGATCCTTGACAACTCGTCGTACGAGATGTACGTCGAGGAGCGAAACGGAAGCTACCGTGTCCTGCTGCTAGGAGAGGTGTATACGGTCCAGGTGGAGGACGAAGCGAGCCGACTAGCAAGCAAAGCCAGGCCAGGACGCACGTTTCTGGAAGAAGAAGAGACAGTCATAAGATCCCCCATCCCAGGTTTGATCTTTGACGTGCCTGTGACAGAGGGTCAGGAGGTAGAGGTCGGAGACATACTCGTCATCGTGGAAGCGATGAAGATGGAGAACGAACTTCGCGCACCGAGGCCTGGGACGGTTCAAGCCACTCACGTGGGCCCTGGCGACAGAGTGGACAAGGGGCAAGTACTGGTCACTATTGTGTAGAAGGACACAATGTCAGTTCTCGAGGGTGTCCAAGAAGCCCAACACCCTTATGCTGCGGTGGGACTGCAAATCCCACCGTCCGCTGGATTACCCTTCGGCAGGCTCAGGACAAGCAAATCCAGCGGCAGCCGCGAGAAGCGCTTTTCTGCACCCTCAGTTCTCGAGCCTAGACAGCCGACGACACCCGCCACTCAGCCAGGTTCACCCCCGAAGTTCCGTGGTCCGCAACGTATCTATCTCACCTACAGCACCAGCCTTAGACGGACTTGACAATATCGCAAAAGTGCACTATCATTGATTCTGCACGCGCAAGCGAATGTACCCTAGCTTCCACGGGCTCTGCGCAGTTTGGTCCGGCGGCAGATGAGCAGTGAAGTACGCCTGATCCAGACCTCGTTGACCACTGGACGGAGCGCCCGATGAACGTGCATCTTGACCGTCGTCTGGTCGCCCTGCTCTCGGTGACGGCCTCCGTACTTCTGGTGATGGCCGCAGCGAGCCTCTTGCACCTGCAAGCGCTGGCCCACGAAGGCCCTTTTCCCGCGCAAGAACTCCCTCATGCCAATGTATCCCTCGGCACGCGCCACCTACAACTTCTCGAACCCTCAGCCTCCTCCGCCACTCCGATACTCATCACCTCTGAGGGTTTCCAGCCAGATGTGGTGACGATAACCGTCGGCAGCCAGGTCGTATGGGCGAACTCGGATTCCGCGGTGCACCGCATCGTCTCAGGCCTGCTTGAGAACCGAGTCTATGTTCCAGCGGTCCTGAAGAACTACGAGGGCGGTGTGACTAGCTCGGCCCCGGCTCCCTTGAGCGCCCGGACCTTGCAGCAATGGGGCAGCCCTGATATCCAACCTGGCGAATCCTATACTACCACCTTCGATACGGAGGGCACTTTCCCCTACCGTTGCGCGTACCACCCTTGGCACGCCGGACTGGTGGTAGTCCAGCAGACGCCCGACCTCATCGTTGAAGGCATCTCGACCGATCCTGAAAGCCCCATATTGGGGCAGCCCTTCTCCCTCACAGTGACGATACGAAATCAAGGTTCCGTGGATGCCGAGGAGGGTTTCTGGGTCGACTGGTACGCCGACCCCACGAGCCCGCTCACATCCACTATGGAAGGCGATATCCAGTGGTGGCAGGATGGGTTGAGCGCAAATACGGCGGTGGAACTGAGTGCCAGCCACACGGTTTTCACCAGTGACGGACACACTCTCTACGCCCAGGTGGATAGGACGAACACCGTCGCGGAGGGGGATGAGGACAACAACGTATCTGAGCCGTACCCCCTGACCGTCGTGGCGCCGGACTTGGTGGTTCAGAGCATCTCCACACACCCTGTGACTCCCACTGTAAACGTGCCCTTCACAGTGACTGTGGTTGTGGCGAACCAAGGCGACGGAGGCGCCCTAGGCAATTTCCGGGTGGACTGGTATGCCGACCTGGGGAGCCCACCGGTTTCGACCACGGTGGGCAACCTGCAGTGGTGGCAGGGCGGGCTGGGCTCTAGCCAGACGGCGACTCTTGCAGAAACCTATGTCTTCGCTACCCCGGGAGAGCATACGCTGTACGCTCAGGTGGACAGAGACGACCTGGTCATGGAGATTGACGAGGAGAATAACGTCTCTGATCCTACGGTTGTCAACACAGCCATGCCAGACCTGGTGATCGAGAGTATCTCGACCGATCCTGAGATACCCATGGCTAACATGCCTTTCAGCGTGACGGTGACTGTTGCCAACCAGGATGACGGCACAGCCGTGGATACTTTCCGCGTGGATTGGTACGCAGACCCAGCCTTGCCGCCCACCTCCACTACCCCTAGCGATGGCTTCTGGGAAGTCACAGGTTTGGTGCGGTGGCAGGACCTAGAGTTAAGTGGCACGCACACGTTCACCGAGAGCGGCGAACACACCCTGTACGCTCAGGTAGATTCGACAGACACCGTTGAGGAAAGCGAGGAGGGGAACAACGTCTCAGCGCCCTGCGACGTGACTGTCGTCGGCCCTGACCTCACCGTGTACAGCATCGCGACGGACCCCGTGACCCCCACCGTGCATGTGCCCTTCACGGTAACCGTGACCGTAGCCAACCAGGGCGATGGTGACGCTCTCGACGATTTTCGGGTCGACTGGTATTGTGACCTCGGAACCCCTCCCATTTCGACCACAGTAGGCAATCTGGAATGGTGGCAGAGCGGGTTGGGCTCTGGGCAGATGGCGAACGTCGAGGAGACCTTCAGCTTCGACACCCCAGGAGAGCATACAGTATACGCTCAGGTGGACAGAGACAACGGTGTCATGGAGGACGATGAGGATAACAATGTCTTCGGCCCTGCTGTCGTCAATGCAGCCAGTCCAGACTTGGTGATCCAGAGTATCTCGACCGACCCTGAGACTCTCATGGCAAACTCCCCCTTCAGCCTGACGGTGACTGTCGCCAATCATGACGACGGGAGAGTGGTTGATACCTTCCGCGTGGATTGGTATGCGGACCCAGCCGTGCCGCCAACCTCGACTACGACGAGTGATGGGTTCTGGGAGGTGGCGGGTTTGGACCCGTGGCAGACCAAAGAGCTGAGCGCGACGCACACCTTCACCGCGGGCGGGGAACACGCTCTGTGGGCACAGGTCGACCGCACAGAGGTGGTGACCGAGAGCGACGAGGCCAACAACCTGGCCGGACCAGTGGCGGTGACCGTCCAGCTTCCCGACTTGATGGTTTCCTCAGTGGCCTTCTCCCCCTCCATCCCGAGGGAGGGCGAGCCTCTTACGACCACGCTGACCATCATCAATCGGGGTGTCGCGGACGCGGACAGCGACTTTGAGGTGGACTGGTATGTTGATCTGATTACTGCGCCGCCTCCGAGCGCTGAAGGCACCCTCTCCTGGACCCAGAGCGGCCTGGAAGGCGGAATCACCACGGTGTTCACGGGGGGCCACACCTTCGACGGGATGGGGATCAGAAGGTCGTGGGCCCAAGTGGACCGACTCGACCAGGTGATCGAAAGCGACGAAGAAAACAACGTGCTCGGTCCCTCGCTGCTGTTCGTGGACCGTGCCGCCCCGGTGCCTACGCCGCTGTCCACACCGACACCCCAGCCCATCCCTAGCCCGTCACCGCCACCAGTGCCCATCACACCCACCGTCTACGTTGAGACTGACATCAGTGGCAACACCTCCTGGACGACAGACAATGTGTACGTGGTGGTTGGACGCGTGACGGTGCATGCCGGGGTGACCCTCGATATCGAGCCTGGCACCGTAGTGAAGTTCCGGCAGCAGACTAGCTCCCCGTACTACGAAGGTAGATTGACGATCAATGGCGCCCTACTGGCCCAGGGGACAGCGGGCGAGAAGATCGCCTTCACGTCGATCCACGACGACCACTTCGGCGGCGACACTAACGCCAACGGTGGGTCCACCTGGCCGCAGGCTGGCGACTGGAGCGGATTGGTCTTTGGCAGCTCAGGCAGCGGCACTCTGGAGCACGTCTGGGTGGGGTACGGCGGCGCTGATGGAAACGTCACCGCCAACGCCGCTACCGTGTATCTGCGCCACGCTTTCGTGGCCTACAGCGCCTCCAACGGGCTTCGGTGGATGAACGGCGCGGGCGGTGAGATCTCCGACTGCGTTGTGGAGCAGAACCTTGCGCATGGCCTCCATCTGTCAGGTAGCAGCCATCCCTCGGTCTGGAGCAATACCCTCACCCACAACCGTTCCTACGCCGTCTATATGGAGGGCAACTGCCTGCCCAATTTCGGTGACAACACCGCCTACGGCAACGGCTATAACGGAGTGGGGGCCTATGGGACCGTGGGCAGCGGCACCTGGCACGCTGACCTGCCCTACATAGCCGCACAAAACCTGACGGTGGAGTCGGGCAGCGTCCTCACGCTGGAGCCCGGTGCCGCAGTCAAGTTCCTCACGGGCAAGCATCTCATCGTACGGGGGACCCTGATTGCCAGTGGCACGATCACCAACCCCATAGCCTTTACTTCGATCTATGACGACGAGTATGGCGGCGACACGGAGCAGGATGGCGCCGCTACGAAGCCTCGCGCTGGGGACTGGGGCACCCTCTATTTCGCCGACACCAGCAACGACGCGGCGACTGTCCTCGACCACGTGGTCGTCCGCTACGGGGGCATGGGCTACGACTACGGGGCGGGGACCTCCTATGCCAATGTCACGCTCGACAGCGCTGGCCCACGCATCCTCAACAGCTTCATCGAGCACAGCAATCGCTATGGGCTGCAACTGCTAAACGCGTCCTCACCGGAGGTCGAGGGCAACACGATCTGGGAAAATGGCGACGACGGACTGTGGATCAGCGCCTCGTCCTCCCCTAACATCGCCGACAATGCCCTCGTGCGCAATGACGGCTACGCCGCCTTCATGACCGGCAGCGCTCAAGCCTCGTTCAGCGGCAACGTCGCAGCAGGCAACCGGATCAACGGCATTGGCGTAGCCGGAAGCCTCAACGTCAATAGCACTTGGGGCAGCAACTTACCCTACGTTGTAGATGGCAGCCTTGCGCTGGAGATGAACACCACGCTGAATCTCGAACCGGGGGCAGTGGTCAAATTCCCGTCCGCGAAGATGATGACTGTCCATGGGCAACTCCTGGCCCAAGGCACCGCCGACCATCGCATCACCTTTACCTCGCTGAAGGACGACACTGTGGGCGGCGATACCAACAACGACGGCTGGGCCACCATTCCGTCTCCGGGCGACTGGGTGTCGGTGCGATTTGCCTTGACGGCAGGTACTTCAGTGCTCGACTATGTGACACTCCGCTACGGTGGCAGCAGCGGTTCCACCGGCGCACTCCACCTTGATGGCAGCGCCCCCACCCTTGGCCACCTCGCGGTGATGGGTAGCCAACACAGGGGCCTTTACGTTCACAACGCCAGCCCCTACGTGGAGGGTGCTGTCTTTGCCGAGAACGAGATCGGTGTTTACAACAGCACTTCGGCTTACCTCATCATCCACCAGAGCGACTTCTATGACAGCACGCAGTACGGGCTCTACAACGCCAACACAGGATATACTTTGAACGCCACCGACAACTGGTGGGGCGACGCCTCCGGTCCAACCCATTCCGGCAATCCCGGCGGCACGGGCGACCCCGTGAGCGACCATGTGAGCTACACTCCCTGGCTGGCGTCGCCACCAGTCCCACCGCCACTGCCTTTGCCCGATCTCCCGGCGCCGCCCAGCCCAACCGACGTGAGTGGGTCCATCACCTCCGACACGACCTGGACTGTGGCTAATAGCCCTTACATCGTGGTGGGCGACGTGACGGTCAACGGCGGCGTGCGGTTGACCATTGAGCCTGGTGTCGTGGTCAAGTTCGAGTCGCTCAGGAGCCTGATCGTCGACGGCATCCTCGATGCTGTGGGCACTGCCGAAAGCCACATCGTCTTCACGTCAGTCAGAGATGACAGTGTGGCTGGCGATTCCAACGGCGATGGGGCAGCCTCGTGGCCAGCGCCTGGCGACTGGGGGCGCATCGCTTTCAACGACTCCAGCGTGGATGCGCTCACGAATCTGCGGTACGCCGAGGTGCGCCATGGCGGCAGCACCGGCGGCGCGATCTATGTCGACGCGGCCTCGCCGACCCTGGATGACAATACTGTCAACCAGAATGCCGGCTATGGGCTGCACGTGCGCAACTACAGCACCCCTTCAATCCGGCGCAACTGGATTCTGGACAACACGGGCGGGGGCATCCGCCTCGAAGGGACCTCGGCTCCGGCGATCGCCGACAATCTCATTTGGGGCAACAACGGCTATGCCGTCTACATGGACGCCACCTGCTACCCGGTCTTCTCCGGCAACTCGGCCCATTACAACCAGGTCAATGGTGTGCGGGTGAGCGGCAGTGTACCTTTCAATCAGACCTGGTACGCCAACCTGGTGTACGTCATTGAGGGCGGGCTGTCCATCAACACCGGCCCTGCGCTGACGCTGCAGCCTGGCGCCGTCGTCAAGTTCAAGGACACGAACGCGTATCTAGCGATCAACGGCGCCCTGGTGGCCGACGGCACCCTGGCTGCGCCCATCGTGTTCACATCGTTGCGGGACGATGAGTATGGAGGTGATACGGACAACGACGATGGCGTCTTCTGGGCTGCGCCCGGCGACTGGCAGCACATCTACTTCGCCGACTCCAGCGACGACAGCCGCTGCCTACTGGACCACGTCCTGGTTCGCTACGGCGGTTATTCGCACAACCAAAGCGTGTCCCTATACAGCGCAGCGCCAGACATCACCAACAGCGTGGTGGCCTACGGCCAGGGGCACGGGCTGTACTTGGACAATCAGTCCAATCCGTTGATCCAGGGCACCACTTTCCTGCAGAACGGTTGGAGCGGCCTCTACTTGAAGGGATCTTCAGCTCCAACGGTTCAGGACAACACCTTCCAGCAGAATGGCACCTACGCCGTGGAGATGACGGCCGAGTCCAAGCCGACCTTCAGTGGGAACACAGTCACCGAAAACGCCTACAACGGCATCGGCGTCAGTGGCAGCATCGCCGGCTCGACGACCTGGGTGGACGATCTGACCTGGATCCTGAAGGGGGACCTGACCATCCCGACCGACGGCAGCCTGGTACTGAATCCGGGTGTTGCCGTCAAGTTCCTGCCAGGCGACGTGGACGTGACGGTGAACGGCACTCTACAGGCGCAGGGTACGGCAGCGAAGCCGGTCGCCCTGACTTCGATCAACGACGATGTCTATGGAGGCGACACCAACAACGATGGCTCGGCAAGCTCGCCGGAGCCCGGCGACTGGGGCACCGGGGGCCTCCTGTTCAACAGCACGGCCGCCGACTGCTATCTCAACTACAGCGCTGTTCGCTACGGCGGGGATCCCGCGCTGGACGTCAACTCCACAGACTTGGACGTGACCCATTCCCTGTTGGCCTACAACCGCCGGGCCCTTGACTACAACGACGCCACGGGCAGCATCACAGCGAATCAATTCCTGAACAACACCGAGTACGCCATCCACGAGACCTCGTCGGCGTTGACGATTCAGAACAACGAGTTCCGCTGGAACCGGCGCGGGATCTACTTGCGGACGGCGACAGGATCGCATCTGCCCATCAGCAACAACGAGTTCGAGGACAACTGGGAGTATGCCTACTGGCCCGACTTCGACGCCTTCTTCCTGCTAGACGGCACCAACACCTATATCAATGACGTCGGCAACGGAGTCTGGGTCAACAGCGGCACACTACCGCAAGACTGGACACTCTTCTCCGGACCAATCTACCGCATCTCTGATCTCACCGCGGCCGCCGGAGTGACTCTCACAGTCGAACCCGGCGCCATTCTCAAGTTCTACAGCACCGGTTCTGGCCTCACGGTCAAGGGGACGTTGCTGTCCCAGGGTACAGCTGAGAGTCCCGTCCACTTCACCTCCTACAAAGACGACAGTGTAGGTGGAGATACCAACGGGGATGGTTCGGCCAGCAGCCCGGCGGCGGGGGATTGGGACAAGGTCTACGTCTCCGCTGGGCGCACTGCTACCTTTGACCATACTACCCTTCGCTACGGCGGAGGAGCTGGTTACTATGGCTACCAGGTCGCCAACATTCAGGGGAACGCTGATGCTACGGTGACAATGAGCAACTGTCAGGTTCGCGACAGCAAGGGCTATGGCGTGTCCGTGAACAACTACCCCTCGGGCCCCTACACAGCCACACTGACGGTGCATAGCTCCATCGTGTCCGGCAACCTGTATGCAGGCATCTTCATGAACGCGTCTTTTGGCGGCCGCAACAACCTGACCGTCACCAACTCCACCATCAGCCACAACGGCCAGGACGGCATCTGGATTGCCCGCCCGCTAACGTTGGTCGTGACCGGTACGACCTTTGCGTCGAACGGTGCTTACGCGATGCACATCGACTACGTCTCTCCGGCCATCGAGTACTCGCAAGTGTACAACAACACCGCCTCCGGCAACACCCGCAACGCCATTCACCTCTATTACGGTTCCGTGTCCGGCTCCTCTGTCCTGCGCAACGACATCCCCTTTGTGATCAGCGACCTCACGGTCACCGACGGCAGCACTTTGACAGTCGAACCCGGCGCCATTCTCAAGTTCTACAGCACCGGTTCTGGCCTCACGGTCAAGGGGACCTTGCTGTCCCAGGGTACAGCGGAGAGTCCCGGCCACATCACCGCCTACAAAGCCGACAGTGTAGGTGG
>JAUWLF010000154.1 GCA_030613785.1 Chloroflexota bacterium
TCGTAATCGTGACCGTGGTGCCGGCAGGAAGCTTGTAGGGAGGGGCACCCATAGTGACCGTGACTGGGTTCACTCCGGGCCCTGACGCCGAGGTATCTGCAGGGCACGGTCCCGGCTGGCACTGAACGTCGACACTGTCGCCCGTCAGGATGGGGTTTATGTCATCCGTAAACTCCACGTTGGTCCAGTCTTCAGTCCCATTGTTAAAGAGGAGCGTGAAGACTACGTGGTCCGGCTCCAAGGGGCCGCAAACATCGGCGATCTTACCAGACACGGTCTGGCGCAGAGGATCCTGGGCAGGTGTGGCCCAAACACTGGAGCTGAGGGACACCAATCCCACGACCACCAGCGCCATCGCTACGAAGGCCAATAGCCTCCAGCGCTTCTTTCGTTCGTTCATCCAGATTCTCCTCCCTGCATCAGTGATTCACTTTCGACGCACTTCTTCGCTACGCCATGCTGACGTCGGTGAGGCTCAATATACCATAGACGTGGAAGAATGCCAAATCTGTTGGGCTCATGGGTATCGCCGCAGTCCTCCGCCTTGAAGGCATCCTCGGGCAAGAGCGGATGCGCTGCGGAGTGCCTACCGTAGTACCTCGGCCACTTTCACCGCCATGGTCAAGGCAAAGGCCATCAACAAGGGCGCGATGGCGATATTCAGGGCCTTAAGCAGTGCCTTCGCCCGTGGCCCCTCACTGACCGTAATCAGTTCCTTTTGGATCAACAGTATCAGCAAAATGATGACGGCCACGAGGCCTAGCGAGCCGGCCATGACCACAGTAGTGACTGTGGATACTGTGGTAGTGGTCACAGTGGAGACCATAGCCTTCCTCCTTCTGTACGCCCTGGGACAAGAAACCGGACCGCACATGTCCGATTCGACAATCCACCCACATTGTAGCATACAGCCTCAGATGCGTCAAGTCGAAGTCGAGCCCCCTCAAGCTCAACTTCCACTCCAGTCCGGCGGTTCTTCTTCAACCTTCCCGCCTCTCCGATCATCCCCGAGTGATGGCAAAGATCGCGAAAGCCTGCCACTGGGTCAGGCCTGGCTGCACATGTCTCTGCCGCTACAATCCCTCCCCAGCTATTGGGACCCGGCACGGAGCGGCCTGGATAGCATCTGCTGAGCTCCCTGGGCAGCTGAGAGGATGTCAAGTGCATTGTCCGCCCCACAAATGGATCCTTGGGATTTCAAGGTCTCTGCCCACACGCGGTCTTGCCCGTCCAATCACACGTGGGGGGGGTCATGCACAACTTTGTTTGTGCGTAGCAGGCGATCAATCTGGGCTCACAAGCCTCAAGGCAGGGTCACCAAGGAGGGTGAACGTCTCGATGACGTCGCGCTGATCCGGGGTCTCGAAAGCCAGAGAACGCTTGGCCTCCCTGATGGCCAAGCCCACAGTGGGCACCTTCTGGACCAGCAGAGCGTCGAAGAGCGCCTGGTTCAACGGTGCCTGATCGGAGGAGAGAGTCAGACTGCTGGGGGCCAAGACAGCGATAGCCCCACCATTCTCGGCCAGCAACAGTTCCTCAGCCATAGAAGCACGCTCAGGATGGGCGAAGAAGCCCAGAAGACAGGACATCATGATCATCAGAGGTTGCCGCCCACCATTATCCAGGGAAGGGATCTGGTCCGACGAGAAGAGCCTTTCGTGCGACCAGAGGTCCGTACTGCCGTGGCCAACGTAGTTGACGATGAGGCTTCCCTCCCTCAGTTCGCTCACAATCTGCGTCTGAGGTTCGTCGACAGAGGCAGCATAGATCTTGACCACCTCATAGCCGGAAGGTATCGACTCGTCGGCCAAGAGATCCGACTGCTGGGCAAACGTCGCTTCCTCGCCGTCGGCCACCAGGAGTATCCTCCCTCGCCACTCCCCCGGTGGCGCATTCCGCTCATACGCTATGATCTTGTTGACAATAGTTGTGAGCTCCTCCACCGTGCTCACGGGCAAGCGACCGATCGCCATATCAGGCAGGATATCGTCGTCGTCGAGGCTGACGAACCAGTTATCGCTCGTCGTCTGGCCACTGTAGGCTGTTTCCACCAGGTAGGATGGCAGAAGGCTCCTGTTGGGCCCTTGCAAGTTATCGTGATAATCGTAGCTTGCATCGCCGACGAGCAAGACGAATTGAGGGGCAGGCTCTGCCCAGTGCCGATGTGCATAGCGCAACAGCGCACGAATGGCTCCTGGATCGACCAAACCGTAACTGAATTGATCATAGACGTCGGTTGTGGTGACGACCATCACCGCAAGTCCCTCGCTGCGCCGCCACTCCACCAGAGGCTGGATAGCCTGCTGGAAGGCCTCATGAGTGACGACGATGTAGTCAGCCTGATTGTCGGGACTCCGCAGATCCGTGGACTGAGTCACGGCAGCGATGCTGGCTGGCTTCTTGAACCCGACCGGACTCACCGCTACGTAGCGATGCCCGGCTGGCTCCTCGTCCAAGAAAGAAAGGGTGTAGTCCATTCCCTCCCTCTCTACGCTCGGGTTGGCAATCAGCACGACGTTCAGCGGATCGCTGATATCGAACAGCCGGATGTCTTCCTTGGTGAAGCCGGTCAAGCTATGAGGACCGCCTTGCCCTGAGAACTGGAGCTGGTCATCCGTAGCTGTGAACAACCTTTGGTAGTCTACCTCGAACCAATCCACTAGCACGATGTCCGCCTGGGCTCCCGTGTCACCGACCGCCTCCACCGTCACCAGGTTCTCTCCCTCCTGCAAACACGAGGGGCCTAGGGAAGCCTCTAGAAGATACTGGCTTTGTCCATCCCACCAGGCGTCCTCGACGGAGCAACCATTGAAGTCAATCCTCACGTGGTGGTCAGGGCTTACTGAATCGCTGGTGTATCCCAGCAAGGCCACGCGAAGGCTGCCATCACCAGGAGCCAATTGTGGGAGAGTAATGCCGAAAGTTGAAGACGTGGGGGCAAGGAGACTTTGCCAGTACCAGTGGCTTGCTCCAGCAGAGACCTTGGGGGCGTAGAATGCATCCTCCTCGCGGTGGACGGTGTCGAAAAACGAGCCGGCAGGGGCGGCATCAGAAGCGGAAGAAACTGCTCGCTCAGTCATCTGTTTTGCAGCATCTGCCCCCGCTGAGAGCCAGTAAACGTTCCCTCGGCTGTAGAGGCTTGAGTTGGCCACGCCGTAGAATATGATGGTCAACTCCGTTCCCTGACCTACGACGGCGATGGGGGCTTCGTGCGCCTGGTTGAGAACGCGAATCGTGCTCGGATCCACTTGATCCAGGTTGAGCCCAACTTCCTCTAGCTCGGCATAGGAAAGGGCATACATTCCATCTTCTTCGACGAGAATCCTCACCCGACTGGTTGAAGGGGGCAAGGCGTCGGCTCGGCAAGCCAGAAGGAGGATAGGCAACAGCCCCGTCAGAACCAACAGAAGCAAGCAGAAGAGGAACAGTGTGCGCTCTCTACACATCTCTAGATGCGTCAGCGACCCACCCCTCCGCGCAGAACGCATGACTCAGAAGCCAGACTTTCGCACCAGCGGGAGCGCGACCGCGAGTAGCAGGACTCCAAGGAAGGAAGCCGCGGAGACGAAGAGAAGGATGGTGGTGATGGAAAGGGTCGGCCAGGCCACACCAGGCGCAGGCTCAGCAGTAGCTCCCGATTGAGGGGTCCCCGCTGATGTCTGAGCCGGTGTGGTTGGTGCGGCGGCGATGAGACCCGCTGAGGTAGGTGTGGCTACGAGCTCCCCCACCGTCGCCGTGGATGCCGCGGCCGCTTCAGCCGTCGTGACGGTGGTCAGGGCAGGAGAGGGTGTACCGGTCGCCACCGGTGTAGGAGTTGCGGTCGGCCAAGTGGCAGGAGTGGATGTAGGTGTTCCGCTCGGTAGGCTAGTCGCCGTCGATGTGGGAGTTGCACTTGGCACGGCGGTCGGGGTGGGCGTAGGCGTTGCAGTGGGCAGATTGGTCGGCGTGGAGGTAGGTGTTGCGGTCGGCGTGGATGTAGGCGTTTCGGTCGGCGTAAGAGTGGGCGTTGCAGTCACCGAAACACCAGGGGTGGCCTCAACTGGGCCGTACAACGTGCTTCCGCCCCCCGCGTTGTGGCTCTCCAGCCAATATTGATAAGTGACACCAGGGTCGACATCATGATCTTCATAGAAGTACACACAGCCCAACCAGCACTGAGGGTCAAAAACGCGATGGATCACATTCCCAACTGAGTCACGGTGCAGGTCAAAACCAGCGTGATCTAGCTCCTGACCCGTCGCCCATTCTAGAACCACGTGGTCTTCCTCGCCCGTTGCCTTGAAGTACAGCAAGTCCACCGCCGCTTCGACGCGCGCAACGCAAGCCAGAAGCAGCACCAACATAGCCGTCAGGCCAAGAACGTGGGTGGCGCCGATTCTTCTCTTGTTGCCATGTGGATTACGCATATTGCTTCCGTTGCCATCAGGAGGGATCGACCTAAGGTTAGCAGATCCAGCCCAGGACGTCAAGTTCTCGGGACAGCTCTGGTCGCTTGCTTCGGACCATCTGTCTTCACTGTGTGCCACCCAGTCCAAGGGAGGGTCGTCCGCCTCCCTTCTTAGGCTTGGATTGATCTTCCCCCGAAAAAGTGGACACCAGAACAAGCGGAATGGTGTATAATAGCCCACTATCGGAGGGAAACAGTGACAAAGACCAGAAGGCGGTACACCCGCGAATTCAAGATCGAAGCCGTTCGGTTGTTAGAGAGCAGCGGCAAGAGCACCTCCCAGATCGAGCGCGAACTGGGTATTGGGAAAGGCAACCTTTGGCGCTGGAAGCGCAGGTGCGGGTCGGACGGCGAGCAAGCCAGGTCCGGCCTGGGCGGTCGGACGCCTGAGCAGGAGCAGATCCGGGAGCTGGAGCGTGAAAACGAGATCCTGCGTCAGGAGCGCGATATCCTAAAAAAAGCCGTCGCCATCTTCTCGCAACCAAAGCCATGAGGTTCCAGTTCATGGACGACCATCGGGATGAGTTCCCGGTGACCCGCATGTGCAAGGTGCTGCACGCGTCCAGGAGCGGGTACTATGCCTGGCGCACACGGCCCGTCAGCGCGCGGGAGATGGCGAATCGAGAACTAGCCAACAAGATCGAAGCCGTGTACAATGATAGTGACGGCACTTACGGCAGTCCGCGTATCCACCGCGAACTCCAGGACCAAGGTGTGGTTTGTGGTAAGAACCGGATTGCGCGCCTGATGCTTCTACGTGGCCTATGTGCCAAGCAACACAAGCGATATCGAGCCACAACAAAGCGCAATCGGGCACATCGTGCAGCTCCGAACTTGCTGAACCGGAACTTCACGGCCGACCGCCCGAATCAAACATGGCTGTCTGACATCACCTACATCCCGACGCAAGAGGGATGGCTGTACTTGGCTGCTGTCCTGGACCTGTACGCCCGTCGCATCGTCGGCTGGGCGATGTCAGACCGGATGACCAGCGATCTGACACTGACGGCCTTGAAGATGGCACTCCGTCAACGTCAGCCGCGATTGGCACTCCTGCACCACTCGGATCAGGGAAGCCAGTACACCGATGGTCAGTATCAAGCCTTGCTAGAGGAGCACGGTATCCAGGTCAGCATGAACGGTACCGGGACCTGGTACGACAATGCGCCGATGGAGAGCTTCTTCGGTACGCTGAAAAGCGAGCGTGTGCACCACCGCGTGTATCGTGCGCGTGATGAAGCGCGGACCGACCTGTTCCACTACATCGAGGGGTTCTACAACCCTCGTCGGCGTCACTCATCTCTGGGCTACCTGAGCCCAGCGGACTACGAGAAGCAGTACTATCAGCGGCATGGTTTCGCTTAGTCCCCTGTCCACCGAACTGGGGGAAGGTCTAAGGAGGGTTAGTGCCTTTGACGGAGCAACTCATCAAAAGTGACTCCTCCCGGCGTTGCAGGGAGAGGGAAGCCTTCCCTTCTAACGTCCCTCTAACCCTTTTCTCATGGCGCTGTAATCGATCTGTGCTATAATACGCGAACTGTACGCACAGCGGGGAGGCACAGAATTGTTGCGCACTCTC